>NZ_AKIX01000061.1:0-11290 GCF_000282075.1 Brevibacillus sp. BC25 | reverse complement strand
AATTGGTCGAGAATCTCATAAAAAATTCCCTCGTACAAAAAGCGCACGATTCGCCCACCCGTCTCTGTCACGTCTTCACAAACACATCGCAATAGACCGTTTCCAAAAACCACTTCTGTCCCATGCTTCATCCGCTTCCCGGGCTTCACCAGCGTCTCCCAGCGATCGTCACCAAGTGATTTCAACAAAAGGATTTCTATTTTTGCACCAGTCTCAGCCTTTTCCCCAATCAATCTGGCAGGTAAAACGCGGCTGTCATTCATGACGAGTACATCCCCTGCTTGGAGGTGATCGATTAAATTGGTAAATTGCTGATGAACGATATTGCCTGTTTGTTTCTCTAACACGAGCAATCTCGATGATGTTCGGTCTTCTAGCGGGTGCTGGGCAATCAAATGCTCCGGCAAATCAAAATCAAATTGTTGCACGTCCACGAAATCGTTACTCCTTTTTGCGGTAGATCTTGTGGCAAACGACTTACTTTTCGATTGTCACATCCTGGTAGTAGTGTTGCAAGATATCTTTGTAGTCATACCCTTCCTCTGCCATCGCACGAGCTCCGTATTGCGAAACACCAAGTCCGTGCCCAAAGCCAGTACCTCGGAAGATGAATTGCGAGCCATTGACCATTTCTACTTCAAACTTCGTACTGCGCAGAGGGGAGCCACCTTGTTGAAAAACAGAACGGAAAGCATCCGGTGAAGAAACGACGATCGGCGTCCCGTTTGCTTCCATCGCGATCACACGTCCAGATGGACCGCGTTCTGTTACTTTCAGACTCGTTACGTTTCCTGAAATGCGTGGAGCTTTGTTCTTGTCATGCGCGGCATTGATCATGGCTGCAACCTCTGTAGCAGTAAACGGACCACGCGTCCACGAATACGCATTTTCTTCTTTTACTTCTGAGAGGATCGTTACTTCTGCGCCTGTAGGGAGTACGGACAACACACGATGAGTCGTTGTACTTGGACCTGAGCGCAAATTGGTATTCTCGGTCGAAATGACCGCCATTCTTTTTCCTTCTGAATTGCTCTGGCCTGTTTCCGTTACCAGATCATTTCTTACATAACCGAGCGTTCCATCTGCTAAAGCCACGCGGTACCATACGCTCGCATTGTCCATTGGATATGTGTCTTTACTCTCGACAGATCGCAAATAAGGAACCGGATTGCCCCATACTTCTGTGCCGTCCGCCGTCATACCGCCTGCATTGGAATAGAAGAGTGACTCTGCTGGCTTGCCTTGGTAGTAAATGATATCGCCTTCTGTATCGTCGACGGCCTCACGTACATCATCAGACTCTTTTGTATAGCCATAATACGCCTGTTCGAAAACCGTGTCGGATACATTGGCAACTCCATACTTATTACCTTGCCACACAGCACGAGTTCTCGATAGGACTGCCTGTGTTTTCAATGCTTCCATCGGCCAGCCTGGAGCCATTTCAGAACCAACGACTCCATACAGATACTCTTCCATTGGAAGCTCATTTACTAGCGTCAAGTGACCATTGTATTCCGATAGCTCCATCTCACCGCGATATGTGCGCTGCTCTCGTTCCACAACGCCAATCACTGATTCATCGCCTGCTTTATTTGCTTCAACAGTTAGCTTAACTTGAGGAGAGAATACATACTTCCAAATCACTTCATCCGGTGATCCGTATACATCCTGCTTCAATATAACATAAGATTGGCTGTCTGGCTCCTTATAGGACAAAGAAGGAAATGCGGCGTTTGCTCTTCGCTTCAATTCTTTCACAGCATCAGGACTACCCTCGTCGCCGATCCAAACCGCATATTTGACTTTATCCCCATCTGATACCATCACGGGATAAGCAGGAATACCTGCTGCTTCAAATGACGCTTGCGATTCCTGTGCTTCTTTTAAACTTTTGAATTTACCCGCTTCGAGTCGAAGTGGACCTTTTACCAGCGGATTCTGACCGATTGCCTGGGCAACTGTTTTTGCCTGATTGGCTGCAGCCTGATACGTGTCATACGTTCCACTTACGACCTGATAGACGGTCTGACCGTTGCGCTTTGCCACCTGGATTGAGCCCTCGTATTTGCGTTGGCTCATTTGCTGTGCAATCTGCTGTGCACGATTCCAGTCACCTGTTTCGGCAACGATCAGATGATATTCATCAACCCGGTAACGGGCTGCATCTCCCTTTAATTCGGGTAAATCTGCTTTGCCTTCGGGTCCATTGAGTACGACTTCCATTCCATTTTCAGCCGTTAGCGTCACGGAAGGAACTACTCCCCGATAGCCTTGTCCTGTATCCACAAATAGCGCAACCCTAATATTGTCGCCGGCTGCCTGCGCTGGTACTTGTCCTCCTACGAGAACTACTGATAGCAGGCCCACCGAAAGGACTTTCCCCATCCATTTCTTTCTCATGTCGTCCATTGTCCTTTCTCCACCTGATTTTCAACAAAAATTGGCATGTCTTCCCATGTTTTTCGACAATCGCAGGCTGATCTCCTGCCTTTTTCGTAAAATGGGACCAAACGCCCGCACGCAAAAAAGCCACCGGAACGATGAGCTCCGATGGCCTTCACACTTGCCTATTTAAACAGCCGGAATAAATACATGCCAAGAGACAAGACGATGCTAATCACAATACAAGTCACAATCGGAAAGTAGAACTTGACGTTTTCCTTTTCTACCACGATATCTCCCGGCAAACGCCCCAGTGGCAAAAATCTGCCTCCTACCTGCCACAAAAGACCGATTACGATTAATGCAGCACCACCAATAATAAGTAGCTTGGCTATAGGATTCACGATTTCATCTCCCGACCAAAGTGTTGGTACGCACTCGGAGTGAGAACACGCCCCCGCGGCGTCCGCTGCATGAAGCCAATCTGCATGAGGTATGGCTCACAAACATCTTCCACCGTTTGCGACTCTTCTCCGATTGTTGCTGCGATCGTATCCAGTCCAACCGGTCCGCCGTCAAAGCGATCAATAATCGCTAGCAATAGTTTATGGTCGATATGATCCAGACCGCAGGTATCCACTTGCAATCTTTCCAGCGCTTCTTTGGCAATCTCTGTTGTAATGACACCTTCGCCTTTTACTTGAGCAAAATCGCGAACCCGCTTCAGCAAACGGTTTGCCACCCGGGGTGTTCCCCGTGAACGTCTGGCAATCTCCTCTGCTCCGCCTTCTCGAATGACGACCTGCAGGATGTCGGCTGCACGGGAAACGATAAAGGTCAGTTCCGGGACTGTATAAAACTCGAGGCGATTTACAACCCCAAAGCGATCTCGAAGCGGCGCAGACAGCATGCCAGCTCGCGTCGTGGCCCCGACCAATGTAAACGGCGGCAAATCCAAACGGACGCTGCGAGCACTTGGCCCTTTACCGATAATAATGTCCAGCGCAAAATCCTCCATAGCCGGATATAGAACTTCCTCGACGCTTCGGTTGAGCCTGTGAATCTCGTCAATAAACAGGACATCCCCTTCTTGCAAATTCGTCAAAATCGCTGCCAAATCACCCGGACGCTCAATTGCCGGACCAGACGTCGTGCGGATATTCACACCCAGCTCATTTGCGATAATTTGCGACAAGGTCGTCTTCCCTAGACCAGGCGGACCATACAGCAGTACATGATCCAGCGACTCTTTCCGCATTTTGGCTGCTTCAATAAAAATCTTCAGGTTTTCCTTCACGTGCTGTTGACCGATGTATTCGTTTAAATAGCGAGGACGGAGGCTCAGCTCCGCCGCATCTTCTTCCCAATTCATATGCGTCGTGATGATCCGAGAATCCAAAATCCTACCCCCTCATGAGCAACGCAAGCCCTTGTTTGATGAGCTTTTCTACACCATCGCCCTCTTTTGATTTCTCAGACAGCGTGTTTCTGATTTTTTGCAGTTCACCATCAGAGTAACCCAGTGCAGTCAATGCATCGAGTGCTTCGTTCAGTGCAGACACAGCTTGCTCGCCTGCTGTCAAATCACCCGCTGCAACAGTCAAAATCGCAGATGGTGTGTACCCTACCAATTTATCCTTTAAATCGAGGATAATGCGCTGGGCTGTCTTTTTCCCAATCCCCGGAAATTTCGTCAAATAGGTAACATTCTCCTGTTGAACCGCCATCACCAGCTGCTCAGGCGTCGCCGCAGCCAGAATGGCCAATCCGCCCTTTGGACCGATTCCGCTAACATCAAGCAGCTTGCGGAATAAATCGCGTTCGTCACGGGTAGCGAAACCGTACAGCAGAATGGCATCCTCCCGCACATGGTGGTGGGTAAACAATTTAGTTTTGCTGCCTTCATTTCGAACGAATTGATACGGGTTTGGACAAAACAGTCGATAACCAATTCCGCCCGTTTCGATAACTATGTATTCCGAATCGAGATAACTAAGTGTACCTTCTACAAAATCAATCATTTCTGAACCCCTTCCGAAATGGAAATGAACGCGCGAAACTGTGCGTGCGTAATAGCAATGCCCAATGCGTCCGCCACGTCGTCAGGCTTTGGTACTTCTTTTAACCGCAATAAAAGCTTCGTCATTTCCTGTATTTGCTTCTTCTCTGCTCCCCCGTATCCAGTCACGGCTTGCTTGACCTGCATTGGGGTATATTCATAGACCGGCACACCAGCCAGCTCTGCTGCAAGTATAATAACCCCTCGCGCTTGACCGACTGTAAAGGCCGTCGTCACGTTTTTATTAAAGAAGAGCTTTTCGACGGACATTTCATCGGGACGATATGTTTCCAGAAGGCTCTGCATCGCCTCAAAAATCTGTTTCAATCTAAGTGGCACTGGCAATCCTGCTTCTGTCTGAATGCTTCCATATTGGACGGGACGCAATTGGCTGCCCTCTTTATCCACAACGCCGAAGCCAACAATCGCAATGCCAGGGTCAATTCCTAAAATGCGCATAGTCCACTCTCCGTGAGCAAAGATTCTACTCTCTACTGTAACACAAAGCATCCGAAAAGCGAACGTGTATTTCCATTTTATAATCAAGTTCAAATAGTCGACTTTTCAGCACCGAGAAAGTGGCGAGAACCTGAAAAAGGAGGAGCGGAGTGTAGGTACCTACATGAGCACCGGACTTTGAAGGTGAACGTCTCTTTCGATGTCGTATTATCCAACAGGATTACTTCGTGATCAAAAGTCGACTTTTTGAACAACCTTATAAAAAACCCGCTTCCTCATTAAAGGAGCGGGTTATACGGTGTCTGTTAGTGTTTGTTCATTCCGAATGAATCCGACACATCATGCTGCATGTGGGCATAGTCGTCTACGCCACTCTGCATGTGCTCTTTGATCTTGTTGATCTGTTGGTAATTGAGCTTGTTGTGCCCCTGGTTCAACTGAACGTACAAACGCTGATGGAACTGGTCTTTGTAGCTACCTCTAGGCATGGTAGACATGGTCTAAAGACTCCTCCTTCGATCACCGTATGAAATCAGTATGGCGTAAGAGCAATGGTGTTATGATACCAAGATTTACGCCACATGAACCAGACATCTTATTGAAACGATAAGCAGTGGAGGTGTTGGTTGTTGCGAAGCAAAGTCCTTATTTTTTGTATATGCCTCTTCATAATCGCACTGTCAATGCCGCACTCTGTGTTTGCCAAGGTCAAGAATGACATCACGGTCACCGTTTCGGTGTCACCTGAGTCCTCCTTCCAAACGACCATGTCCTTCCGTGATCAAAAGCAATTTACGAGGCGACTATTGGGCTCAACTACCGAAGTCGCCTCCTATAACCCGCACTGGGTACGTGCTACATTGACCGTAAAAAAACGAACGTATGTATACGATCACGATGGCCAGCTTTATGAAAAAGAAATGCCTCGTCGTTATGTATTGGCAAAGGAAGTTCGCCAGCGGGTTGAAGAAATGGTCAAGTCCGTAGAGGTCGTCCATTTTGCGCAAGCCATTCCCTGGGAACAGGTGAAAAAAACGTTGAAACGGATGGAGTTCGGTACCGTGATTGATTTGGAAACAGGCCAACGTTTTGATGTCCAGCGCAGAGCAGGTAGTCGCCATGCCGATGTCCAACCGTTGACACGCAAAGATACACAGATCATGAAGAATATTTATCAGGGGAAATGGTCGTGGAAGCGCAGAGCCATTCTGGTAGAAGTAGACGGAACTTATTTTGCAGCATCCATGCACGGAATGCCTCATGGCGCTGGTGCGATTAAAGGAAATGAATTCCCCGGGCATTTTTGCATCCACTTTTTCGGCAGCTCCACCCATCGACGCACAGAGCCCGATCCCAGTCACAGCATGATGATTCTCAAGGCTTCCGGAGCACTTGCGACTACAATAAAAGGGGCGTCTCCTGAAGAGCTCGTCGGCTATTTCCTCACGGCTCTGCATGAGCACGACACCCATGCGATGCGAATGACAACAGACGGATTCTCACTTCCTGAAGGGCTATCCGCGATCGAATCTGTGCGATCGTCAGAAATCGTCATCCCGTCAGACGAACGCGGCCCCTTCTTGATAGAGGTTCCTGTTCGACTCACATACATCGCCCGGGATAGTGGTAATTTTCGACGGACATGGAAGTTTCTTTTGCGCCGCGAAGTACCGGGGGAACGCTGGCGAATCATTGCGGTTGAGCTGAATCCATAGCAATGGAAACAAAAATCCCTTTCCAATCCAATACGTGCTTGTTACACGAAAGGCTCGAAAGGGATTTCTTTTGGTCTACCCGTTTTCATTGGCCACTCCATTGGTATTCGCCATAGGTGGACAATACACTGTTATACTCTGCCAAATTACGAATGCGAATCCCCCGTTTCAGATTCTCCCATTCCTCTTTTGGCAGACTCGCTTCCATTTTTGCAGTATCGATTCGATAAAAGGTTTGCACGACATCTTGTTCAGCAGGCAGACCATGAAAGAGAGTTAGCATGCCGTCCGCAGCTATTCCCATATGTCCATTCTCCTTGCATGCTGGCGCTATATCCTGCTCGCGTTTCATTAAGATCATCTTGATAGGTTCTGCTTGTACAATTTCCCATCCATTATAGTTGCCCATGACGTCTGCCAGTTGATTGGTATGAACAGACACATGTTCTTCATCTCGCACCCCACACAAATAATGGCGAGCTAAAACCAGTTCATACGAATTACCTACGACTACATCCGCTTTTCCTGTATGGTTCAGTAAACGAGCCAGACCCGAATCGTTTCCGTCCTTTCCTACTAACAGGATGCCGACTACGACGCCCGTGGCTAATGCTGCACCCCACGTCGCGTAAACCATCCACCTTTTCTTCTCAGTCACATAGAATCCCTTCTTTATATAGGTTTTTATTCCTATCGTTTCCACAAAGATAGAGGGACATACGCGACCAACGGGGGATTGACGTTGCATTTTTTTATTTTTGTCAATACAAAAAATTAATATACTATTTCATCAAGCTATCTATCCAGCTTCCGAATCTAATGATAAACTATTTTTGCTTGGCATTATTGTAAACTTATGGAGGTCATTTCAAACATGAAAAAAACGAACAAAAAAATGCTGACTGCTTTCCTCCTCAGCACTTCTTTGGTTGTTGGCGCACTCTCTTTTCCTCTTACTCCTGTAAGCGCGCAAACAGATTCTGTCCTCAAGCTCCGCCTGTTGGAAACGACTGATATCCACACAAACATCGTTAACTATGACTACTATCAAGACAAAAACACAGACGAGTTTGGCCTCGCAAAAACAGCGACATTGGTCAAAAAAGCAAGAGAAGAAGCGAAAAACAGCATCCTGATCGACAACGGTGACTTGTTGCAAGGTAACCCATTGGGCGACTACGTGGCAAAAATCGACCCGTTGAAAACTGGAGATACTCACCCTGCTTATAAAGCAATGAACCTAATGGACTATGATGTTGCTAACATCGGTAACCACGAGTTCAACTTTGGTTTGGAGTTCTTGGACACCAGCTTGAAGGGTGCGAAATTCCCTTACATAAATTCAAACGTCTATGTAGATGACAAGGACAAAAACCCGGACAATGACAAAAACATGTACACTCCTTACGAAATCCTGGAGCGTACTTTTAAAGATGAGAGCGGCAAAGATGTAAAACTCAAAGTAGGCGTAATCGGTTTTGTTCCGCCACAAATTATGCAGTGGGACAAGGCTAACCTAGAAGGAAAAGTAATCGCGAAGGACATCGTGGAAACCGCCAACAAATTCGTACCTGAAATGAAGAAAAAAGGTGCGGACATCATCATCGCGGTTCCTCACTCCGGAATTGGCCCTATCGAGGGTGGTCCTCAATTGGAAAACGCTAGCTACCAGCTGAGCAAGGTAGATGGTATCGACGCGATCCTGTTTGGACACTCCCACTCCGTATTCCCTGGCCCTGGATTCGATAAAATTCCAGGCATTGATGCAGAAAAAGGAACGATCAACGGTAAACCAGCCGTTATGCCTGGCTTCTGGGGTAACCACCTCGGCGTGATCGACCTGACGCTGAAACAAGAAAAAGGCAAATGGAAAGTGGCTGAGTCCGCTACAAAAGTAGTTCCTATCTATGACAAAGCTAACAAAGCATCCTTGGCTGATGCAGATAAAGCTATCGTAGATGCAGTAAAAGAAGATCACGATAAAACAGTTGAATGGGTTCGTTCTGCTGTAGGGAAAACATCTTCCCCGATCTTCAGCTACTTTGCACTTGTACAAGATGACCCATCTATCCAAATCGTAACCAATGCACAAAAATGGTTCGTTGAGAAAAACGTGAAGGGTACAGAATACGAAGGCATTCCAGTTCTGTCTGCTGGTGCACCATTTAAAGCAGGCGGCCGCAACGGAGTAAGTTACTACTCCAATATCCCAGCTGGTACAATCGCCATCAAAAACGTATCTGACCTGTACATCTACCCGAACACATTGAAAGCAGTTCTGGTCGATGGAGCTACGGTGAAAGAATGGTTGGAGCGCTCCGCTGGACAGTTCAACCAAATCGATGCGAAGAAAACAGATGAGCAACCACTCATCAACGAGTCTTTCCCAACGTACAACTTTGATGTAATCGACGGTGTTACTTACCAAATCGATGTTACACAGCCATCCAAATACGCTGTAGATGGAAAAGTAGCAAGCAAAGATGCAAACCGCATCAAAAACCTGTCTTTTAACGGCAAACCAGTAAAACCTGAAGACAAATTCATCGTCGTAACCAACAACTACCGTGCAAGCGGCGGCGGTGCGTTCCCAGGTCTGAATGGCAAAAACATCGTAATCGATTCTCCAGATGAAAACCGTCAAATCGTAATCGACTACATCCTGAACCAAAAAAATATCGACCCAGCAGCAGACAACAACTGGTCTTTTGCTCCAGTAGATGCGAAGCTGAACGTTACATTCACTTCTTCTCCTGACGCGAAACCATTCGCTGAAAAATTGTCCAATATCAAGTTCATCAACGTATTGGAATCTGGGTTTGCGAAATTCTCTATTGATCTGTCCAAGCCTGCTTCCAAGTAAGCTTGTCAACAACACAAACATCCCTCTTTCGAGAGGGATGTTTTGTTTTATCCGACTATCCGACAAAATGGTAATGACCCCATGGAGAGTGCTGGAAAATTCGTTCTCCATCGTTTAAAAAGCGTTGGCGATTCGCCATAACTTTGCCTTCCATTTGGATCAGCTGCATGACGCCCTTCATATGGTAACCCGGGCGCTGACTATACAAGCCCGTTACTTCCCGCAAGAAATTATCCGGATAGCGAAGCAATTGATGAACAGCCCAAATCTGGGTATCAGATAAATAGTTGACGTTACTATAGGCTTCCATCGCTTCCACAAAGGAATCCATGCGGTACTCTTGCATCAATAGCATCCGCGACATCAATTGTACCAGGTCAACAAGCTGAAGATCATGACCTACTGTATCAAGGTCAATCAAATAGCAATTGCCTCGCTCCGTAAGCAAAAAGTTATGACTCGCCACGTCTCTGTGCGCGAGTGTCCCCTTCTCCATGGCTAAAAACATTTCTGGCGTCAAAGGCAACTTGTAGGCAGATTGCAGCAGCTCCTTGCCATCTCGAAGAACATGATCTGCCTGGTGCGAAATGAGTTGCTCCAGTTTTGTCTGGGGTCCTTTCTGTTCAATCGACCACATCAACCGCTCAAAGTATTCCAAGCGACTCTCCCATTTATCTAAAAGAGCCGGTTTTCCTTCATACGCATACGTATGAGCAATAGGAAAATCCTGAGCTGCAACATGAAAACGGGCCAATGTTTCTGCTGTTTTTTTGACATCGAAAAGAGAAGCGTTATCTGCTTCATGCCCATCAATCATTTTCATGATGGTGTAATGACGGTCTTCATATGCAAAAATTTTGGACCCTTCCTGATTCGCCACATACTGCACGGTATGATGAAAGCCCTTCTCATGCAGTGCATCCGCTAACTCTGTCACCCACACAGCTTTTTCGACCTGCTTATATCCTTTGAGTATCCAGTGGCCCCGGTCTGTTTTTAACAGGTTGACGTTTCGCTTCGGCTTCACCCCGTAGATTTGACAGCGAAAAGCCTTTTCAATGGTGGATAAGATTCCTTTGTTCATCCCATACCCTCTCAGTAAGAAGAGGAATCTTCATGCCCATCTCCCCAGTTCGGCCAAACCCCTTGTTCAGGCATGGAAGCCATACACGGGGAAGGCGGGAACATCATGTTATTGTGAATCTCCTGTGGAGAACGATTGTACCTGCCTTTTCGTCCTCTGTACTCCGGGACTTCAGAAGAACACTCACATGATGACGACTCCACTGGTTCCGGGCACACAGGCTTCTTCGCTCGTGGCCGCTTTAATGGCATGGGTGGAAATGGTGGTGGGCATGGATAAGGAAACGGCATCGGTCTAATCGGTGGTGGAACGATTGGAAATGGATTGATTGGTCGAATTTGTTCTGGACTCACAATCGGTCGTCGATTTGGATAAAACGGCCCAATCCACGGATTCCCGAACGGTGGGCAAGGCGGAAATGGCGGAAATGGTGGGAATGGTGGCATGAACGGCGGTGGGAATGGCGGGAATGGACGCACCTGTGGCATTGGCCTGCGCTCTTGCTCTGGACTTACCCTCGTCGATGGCTTCATCTTCTGTTGCGGGCTCACTTTTGAAGGTGGCTTGAGCTGCTGTTGTGGGCTCACCTTTGAAGGCGGCTTCTGCGGCCGCAACGGACTCACCCGTGGCGGTGGATAGTTTGGCTGCATTGGTTGCAATGGACTTACTCGTGGTGGGTAGTTTGGCTGCATTGGTTGCAATGGACTTACCCGTGGTGGGTAGTT
>NZ_AKIX01000060.1:0-148868 GCF_000282075.1 Brevibacillus sp. BC25 | reverse complement strand
TAGCCTATATAGAGCGGCGGCTCACCAGCCAGTTCAAATAGATGGCTTCTAAAAAACGGTGCCAACCATCTACCGGGGATGTTTGCACCGTTTTTTCATGGACCAATATGTTCTGGAGAGGTTAGGGGGCGACGATCTCGACCTTAATTCTATCTGGGTCTTCGAAAAACAAAGCATAATGTCCCTCGCCTCCAGCATGCGGATGCCGATCCTGATAGAGCAAAGAGATACCGCGACGAGCAGCTTCCTCCCGCAGCTTTTCCACATGCTCTCGATCCCGTGCGTAAAACGCCAGATGATTTAAACCGACACGACAACGGTGATACGAAATGTCGAGGAATCGCTCTTCTGCCTGGACAAAAACCAGATAGGTACCGTTCTGTTTCCAGCTAACCCCACTGGCCCATTCTTGATATCGCGTATAGCCCAGCTCCCCCTCCAGCAACCAGCCCCAAAAATCTTTGGAGCGTGCCAGATTGGAGACATACACTTCCACATGATGCAGCATCGCACAGTCCCCCTTTTTACATAAAAAGCGCCCGACAGCGAAATGCCGGGCGCTACAACTATCGATTTACTTCCAAAACTTCCACTTGCTCTTCTTCATCGTCGGATCGTCCATTTGGCTCTCGACGACTTTCTGTTGGGCGGTTGCTTCCGCTTCGTGCGCTCCAGGTACTCGATTCAGGAAGTGATCGACCATAGGCTTGTAGTTATCTGGCAAATGCTCTTGCATGTTTCGCAGGATGACAATTGCCTTTTCCATTTGATCGGTCGCCAACAGAGCGTTGGCATAGTTGAAGCCTGCATACGGATACGGGAAATGTGGCGTCCAGAACTTTTCACAAATCTGAATCAACTGATAGACATAACCCGCTTGTCCCAATTCACCTGTCACAGTCATGACGACCTCAAAGCGATCTTTCGCTCCTTCAATCGCAGCCGTGTACCATTTCATTGCATTCAGGAGATCCTCCTCATTCAACGCAACACGCGCCAGCTGCAATTGTGGTCTCCAAGCGCCTTCTTTACTTGCCAGCGACTCTAGCTGCCCTTTCAGCTCATCCTTTTTCCCTCTTTGCAAGAAGCTCTCAACAAACATGTTCAAACCATTTTCTTGATTCGGGTCTTTGTGCAGGCCTGTATGTAGGGTCTCGAACGCTTTTGGCTCATCTCCCTCAAACGCGAAGATTTTTGCCAAATTGGTGCAAGCCGTACCCGAGGACGGGAATCGTTCCAGACAATCTGTCAGGATTTTTTTAGCTCTTTCAAATTCTCTCGCCTGCATATGAACAACTGCACGGAAAATGAGAGCAGACTCGATTGGACCGTATAATTCGAGAAGCCTGTCGGCAGCGACAGCGGCTTGCTCATGAAATTGACCCTTCACCAACTCCATCGCAAAATCGCGAAGCTTATCTTTTTCATCCCAGTACTTATCCAGATTTTGTGGAATTATTTTTTTCTGGTAGTCCTCTCGGGACATATCGATGGTTTGACCGAACTCATTGGTAAACGTCACAAATTCAGACATGAAACAGCCTCGCTTTCATTTCCTCACAAAAGTTTCAAATGCTTGTACCGCCGATTAGATCCATGCTTTGATATTTACTTTACGGATAAATTCCTCCATTGATTCCTTCGCGGGTTCGTCATCTGCCTCTTCTGCATCTTCCATGCCCATCAGTTGTCGAAACAGTGCTTCGTTCCTTGTCGCCAATGCAAAATCAAGTAAAGCCTCATGCGAGATGCGATTTGCTTCTTCCTCCAGCAACTGCTCCTCCAAGGCGATATCCTCTTCTACAACGGCGATATGCTTATCAATTTTCGGAATGCGTAAAACCCAGGAAAATGCGCTGTCTGGATTGCGGTCACGAGCAATCAGGTAACCGTATTCACCCAAAGGCAAACCTTGCTCGAAGGAGTCGGCAACAATGACGACGCGTTGTCCAAGCTTGAACATGAGCGTCAACTCCCAATAAAGATTAATTCTAATCATACTAAATTGTATGTGTTCTTGGGAAGAGCAAACCCCAAGGATAGGAAAATGCACAAAAAGTTTGTTGCTCGAACCAAAATAAGGTACAATTTTTACTAGTGAATGGATATTCGTAATGAGGTGTACAAGGTATGGGTGAAATGTCTACAGGGTTTTCCCTGTTTATCGTTGGTTGGACCATCGTTCTCGTAAGTCTTATGGCCATTGGCGGGTATTTTATGTTCCGCAAATTTCTCAAGTCCATGCCCAAGCAAGACGGAAAATCCGACTTGGATTGGCAAGATCATTACATTGATCAGACACGTTCACTCTGGACAGATGAGGGTCTGACCTTGCTCAATGAATTAGTTGATCCTGTGCCACAGTTGTTTCGTGATGTTGCGAGACGTTCTATTGCAGCGAAAATCGGCCAGATCGCGCTAGAAGAGAAAGCAACCACGATTACAACAGATTTGATTGTAAAGGGGTACATCGTAGCAACCCCCAAGCGTGACCACAAATGGCTCATTGCCCACCTGCAATCCAAAGAAATCGACTACACTCCCTATGAAAAATATTTGAATGCCGAGGGATGATTGAAACTTCCTGTGGAGTCATCCGTAAAAAAGGGTAAGACCTTTTTGGTAAGGAGACGATGTGGATGTCAGTCCTACTCACGATTTTGGGGATCGGTTTCGTTATATTGATCGTTGCGATTGTCATTGTGGCGGTCCTCTTTAAGAAAGGCGCCCGGTTCTTGTGGAAAATGACCGGACGCGGCTATCACAAGTACAGCAGCAGTGATTACCGATATCGGCCTTTTTGGAAGATGGGGCATCGAACATACGGCCATCGTCACTATCGTCGCAAATATTCCAGCCATAGTGGATTTTTTAGCAGCTAACGTAATTAAAATGTGAAGGCACTCAAACTCGTTTGAGTGTCTTTTTGTCTATGCCAAGGTACAGCTTCGCAAGCTGATATTTGGGCTCAATTCAGGAACGAAGGTGTGGTTTAAAGTTTATGGGAATACCAGCAACAAACAAACCTCCAAAACCATAAGAATCGTGGCGCTGGAGGTTTGTATTATTTACGCATCGCTGCTTTTTTTGTTTACGTTTTGCGGCCCTCCGGATACTCCACCCGATACCAGGAATGCCATGACTTCTGAGCTTTCCGTATCAAGCAGCTGTACCTGATCGCTCGGGAACAACAGGAGATTTCCTGCAAAATTGTACGACTGGGGCAGATAGACCGCTACATGGTCTGTGAGACCGAAAGAATCGAGGCTTTCCTTTGTAATAAACCCCATTGCCTTCGCATTTCCATCCTTGGATAGCGTCACGAGCACCGGCTTGTTGAAGCTCTTCTTCTCCCCTACAAACGCTCCGATCAAATCCTTGATGGACGTATAAATGAGTTTGATAAACGGCACTTTTTCGAAGACGGTGGACACGAGCGAAAGCACTCCGCGTGTCAGCACATTGGATGCAAGGAAACCTACAATCGTGATACCGAGTATGGTCAAGAGGACACCAAGTCCTGGAATTTGGAGATTAAACCACTTGTGGACCAACAGGTAGAACCAATTATCCACAGTCGTGAAAATCCAGTACAAAATATAAATCGTCACTGCCAACGGAATGACAAACAATAGCCCCTCTAAAAAATAGCGAATGAAACGCTTCATCTCTCTTCTCCCCTCTTCTCTCCTCTTCTCCGCTAACCACCTTACTGTAATTATTGTACCTGATTGGATTGCCATCTGCTATGATGAAGAAAAAAGAGAAAGTAGGGAGATTCATGCAAGCACTTGTCACACCTCAATGGCTCAAGGATCATCTGAACGATGAAAATTTGGTGATCGTCGATTGTCGTTTTGCTTTAAGTGCTTCTGAAGCAGGTGCAGAGGAATACACGAAGGACCATATCCCCGGAGCCCTCTACTTTCATCTGAACCGTGACCTTTCTGGCTCCAAAAGCGAGCATGGTGGACGTCATCCTCTACCAGATATGGATCTGCTGGCTGCCCATTTTTCAAATGCGGGAATCGATGCCAACACGACTGTCATCGCCTACGATGATCAGGAAATGGCGATGGCAGGACGTCTATGGTGGCTGCTCCGATACCTTGGTCACGATCAGGTAGCTGTACTCGACGGGGGATACGCTGCTTGGAAAAAGACTGGCTATGAGATAACAGCAGAAGTACCTACTGTACAAGCTCGAGAGTTCGTCGCCCATGTTCGCCACGACATGCTGGTTGACATAGAAGGTGTCAAAAAACGCAGCGAGCACACTGTATTGCTCGATTCTCGTGCGCCAGAACGCTACCGCGGCGAGAACGAACCGATCGACTCTAAAGCAGGTCACATTCCCGGGGCGCACAATTTCTTTTATAAGGACAACCTCGCTGGTGATCAGACAATGCTTCCGGCAGACGAGCTGCAAAAGCGTCTCGCCCCTTACGCTGATAAAGAATTGATCGTCTATTGCGGCTCAGGCGTGACGGCTTGCTCCAATTTGCTCGCTTTCCATGCTGCTGGTCGAAAAGATGTGAAATTGTATTTGGGCAGTTGGAGTGATTGGAGCTCGTATCCAGATAATCCGGTAGCTACCGGCGAAGAGTAATTCCAAAAATGGCTTGGCGGGCGATCGCTTCCCTACGATACTTGGGATCGGTCGCCTTATTTTTTCTTCCTCTATCATTTTCGTTATTATTCATAGATAATAATTATCATTATCACAAACTTTTGCACTTGCCTGAAAAGGTGGATGGATTCATGAAGCAAAATGAAGAATACGAGCCTAGACGTCATATGTCACTCCACGAGGTTCGTTCGTATATGATCTGTAACTTCGATCGTCCGTTAAACGTAACTACGTTGGCAGCGATGGCGAACTTGAGTCCGAGCTATTTTGGTGATTCGTTCAAGAAGGCTTACGGACAAAGTGTCATGGACTATGTAACGAGTCTGCGTATCAATCATGCCAAGCGATTGCTACGCGAGACAGATATGAAGCTACGGGATATTGCGAAAACAATCGGGTATAGCGACGAGTTTTACTTTAGCCGGAAGTTCAAGAAGGAAGTGGGAGTGTCCCCCTCCGCGTATGAAAGAGCTTCCGAGCGCAAAGTTGCCGTCTTCTCCCCTTCCCTGCTGGGTCATCTAATGGTACTGGGGATTGTACCAGTCGCTGCTCCTTTGGATGCGAAGTGGACCCCCTATTACTATCAGCAGTATCAGCAACGAATTGCCGTTCATCTAAAAGCGGTCGAAACACCGTGGAACGACGACGATCAGGAAATGATGCTTCTGGCTGCCAAGCCGGATGTTGTCATTAGCCACATAGAACTTCCCGAGACTACCAGGCAACGCTTGTCCGCACATAGCATAGACGTCTGGACCCTCCAATCTTCTGGCTGGAGAGAGCAATTACGTGAAGTTGCCAGCTACACGGGCAAAGAAGCTGCTTGTGACTCCTGGATCGCTTTTTATGAAGCGAAGGCTGCTGTCGTTCGCGCAGACCTGCAGTCCGTGCTCCAGCAAGATAAATTTGCGATCATTCGACTTTATCGGGATGGCATCCATCTCTACAACAACAAGGGAATGAAGGAGCTTCTGTACGATGATTTGCAACTTTCTCTTGTGGAAGAGGAAAAGGAACCTTGCAATCAGCCAATCACGCTCGAACAGCTTGCGAGCTTAGACCCGGAGCGAATCCTGTTGTTCGTTTGTCTGGATGAGTCGACACGCCTCAGTTGGCTGACGCTACAGCATCATTCGCTTTGGAAAGGACTTCGTGCTGTACAAAATGGATACCTCTACCCCTTGCCTTCTAATCCGTGGTACGAGTACTCACCGATTGCCATGAACCGAATGCTGGATGAAATGGTGCTGATGGTAACGGGGAAAAGTCCAAATGCAATTCAAGGTGTTGTCCATGGAGCCCCTTTCACACGTGAATTATAATGTTTCCCAGTGAGAAACATTATCATCGAGAGGGGATTCTACTAGTATGACAAAGAAAACTAGCCTTGCGCTGTTGCTGACCACGGCGATGCTCGTTGCTGGACTTGCAGCAGGCTGCGGGAACAATGCAAGCAATGAGGCAGTGACGCAGAAGGTCGATTCGTCCGCGACTGGGAGTGCCGAAGGAGAAGGATCGGCAAAGAGCTCTTCTGACCATCCTGCCTACCCGCGAGTACTAAAAGATGAAATGGGTAACGAGGTGACATTGCCTGCCGCACCTGCCAAAATATTCGCTCCCAATCTGGAAGATACTTTGGTCGCACTAGGCGTTGCTCCGGTCGTGCAGTGGTCAACTGGCTTAAGACCAAAAATGTATTTGCAAGATAAGCTAAAAGATGTGCCGTCCATTACCTTCGCAGGTGGATTGCCTCCAGAGCCGGAAGCTGTTATGGCCCATGAGCCAGATCTCATCCTCTTGCACAATGCCAACCATATCGAAAGCGGCGTGTACGATAAATATAAGATGATTGCTCCGACGTATGTGTTCAAGCAAGCAAATGCTGATCTTGAATCTTCCGTACGCGTGATTGGCGATCTGTTGGGCAAGTCGGCGGAAGCAGAAGAAGCTTTGCAAAAGTATAAAGAACATGTCGAGTCAGCCAAAAAGGAGCTGGCCCCCCATATCCAAGGCAAAAAAGCAGCCATTATTCGCTTCAATGGCAGAGGGATGTTCTTCATCAAGTACGATTTCTTCAGTGGATACGTACTTACCAATGAGCTAGGCTTTTTGCCGAGCCAGGTTGTATCCGGTGGTGACATTAATTTATCACTAGAGAGCTTACCTGATTTGGATGCGGATTATATTTTCCTTATCAATGACGCTGGTACGGGGGATGCGTTTGAGAAGGATTTGACAGAGAGTCCTGTTTGGAAAAGCATGGAGGCTGTGAAGAACGGTCGTACGTTTAAAGTAGAGGGAGATCACTGGTTAAGTGGCGGCCTGATCGCACATATGAAAGTCATTGACGATGTGAAAGGATTGATTGCAAAATGAGAATCATAGAGAAAAACGGCTACTTCCCTAGTAATTGTGTAGAGTGGACACTGCAATCAAGCCAAGGTCGTGACTATCGGATTATGATTGCGATTCCGGAAGCTGAGGCCCCGCCTGAAGGGTATGCGGTTATATATGCCGTGGATGGCGATGCGATGTTTGGAACGATTGCGGAGACGGTGAAGTTGCAAACGCGCAAGCCCAAGGGCTTCAACCCAGCCATAGTTGTAGGAATCGGCTATCCATCACGTTTGCCATTTGACATGGAACGCCGTTGTTACGATTTGACCATGCCTGTGGATTCGGCTTCACTTCCTGACCGACCGAATGGGGAACCTTGGCCAGAGTATGGTGGAGTTGATTTGTTCCTCGATTTCCTTGAACAGCAGCTGATGCCAGCTATTTCTTCCGAGTGGCAAGTAAATCCGAACAAACAGGCGATTTTCGGCCACTCCCTGGGCGGTCATTTCACACTGTATACGATGTTCTCGCGTCCGAAGCTCTTTTCTCACGTCGTATCAGGCAGCCCTTCCGTCTGGTGGGGCAACGACGAGGTATTGAGGGAGCAAGAGCGCTTCATCGCTCAATGGAAAGGGGAACACGAACTAAAGCTTCTTGTCATTGTTGGCGGTGATGAGCTCTCCTTCATGGTAGAGGGTGCACAACGGGTCGTCGAGCGCATGGAACCACTCGCTACCAAAGGTGTTCAAGTGAGCTACATCAAATTCGAAGATGAGGGCCACGTAAGCGTGCTGCCTTCCGCGATTAATAGACTTGTGCGGTTTGTGCTTACGGATTAGCTCTCTGAAACTACTTTCAGAACGCAAAGGACAGACAAATGATACGATATATTCGTTTATTGCTTCATTTCGGCTATCAAGAAGCCATGTCTTGCTTGTTTCCAGTCTTTATTTTTGCTTCGCTCGCCTTATCCAAGTTCGTCACCATTCCTGGTTTGCCGAGGTATGACCTCCTGCTTTTGCTCTGCCTACTCTTCCAGATCTTCATGGTGAAAAGTGGCTTGGAGTCTCGGGACGAATTGAAGGTCATCACGGTCTTTCACGTGATCGGGCTGTGCTTGGAAATATTCAAGGTGCATATGGGATCTTGGAGCTATCCTGAGGATGCGTACAGTAAGGTGTTTGGCGTTCCTCTTTACAGTGGGTTCATGTACGCCAGTGTCGCGAGCTACTTATGTCAAGCGTGGCGCCGACTTGAGGTCTCTCTCTCTGGCTGGCCGAATCAAATTATCGCCACAATTTTGGGCGCAATGATCTATCTGAACTTTTTCACCCACCATTATATTTGGGATTTGCGTTGGGTGCTGATGGCAGCTATTTTCATTGTCTTCTGGAAAACCCGTGTTTATTTTAGCGTCGCGAACGAGCGATTTTTCATGCCCATCCCTCTTGGTTACTTTTTGATCGGTTTTTTCATTTGGATTGCGGAAAATATAGCGACGTTCCTCGGCGCTTGGAATTATCCGAATCAAAAAGCAGGCTGGGAACTCGTGCATCTCAGTAAAATCAGCTCGTGGTTTTTACTTGTTATCGTGAGCTTTATTATCGTGGCGGAATTAAAACACGTAAAATCAAGAAGATCCCAGTCCCATGATAGCAAGAAACACATATAAAAAGCCTATCCACTCTTCCTACGAAACGTCAAAGGGTGGATAGGCTTTCTCTCTTATTTCATTACGTTGCCGAGTACATTTTCAATCATTTGGCGGTTGGCAATGACGCCTGTGTACAGCCAGCTGGAATCTTTCGCAAACGTATAGGCATTTCCATTCTTCACAGCAGGGATATTCGCCCATACTGGATCCTTTTGCAGCTGTTCCACAGCAGTTGGATTACTGTTTACGATAAACAAGTACTCGGCATCGAGTTCAGCCAATTTCTCCATGGAAATCGCGTTCCAGTTTGCTTCACCTGACTTGGATATTTCCTGAACGATGGTAGGAGCCTTAAACCCGAGGTCCTTATAGAGCACATCCCCGCTAGACAAGTCCTGACGTGCTACATACACATTTTTCCCCGTCATCCATAGTGCTGCCGCTGATTTTTCCCCGATCGCTTGCTGCAACTTTTGTTTGGACTCAGCTACAAATGTCTCATAATCTGCTAGCACTTTCTTCGCTTCTTCTCCCTTGTTGAGAACTTCCCCTACTGTCAGGAGCTCTTTACGCCAATCGCTGTTCTTTTCTTTTCCAATGGTGTAAGTAGGAGCGATTTTCGAGTACTGGCTATACTTGTCTCCTTGGATCAGGGATGCGGTATCCAATATAATCAGGTCGGGGCTGTGGCTCATCACGACCTCTGGCGGAAGATCATAAGAAATCGCTGGAATACCCGCCAGCTCTTTTTGCAGGTAGCCTTGTACCTGGCTGTTCCCTACTGACCATTGAGCAACTGGCTTCACTCCCAACGCTACTAAATGATCCTCCAGATAAGAAGCGATCACGCGCTGTGGTTGAGCTGGGACTGTTACTTCATTTCCCATCGCATCCTTCAGTACCCGTGGAGCTTCAGCCGCTGGTGTTGCGGTCTGGCTGTTGCCCGCTTGTGTCTCTGGACTCGCAGCGTTCGGCTGGCCAGAGCAAGCACTCACGATTGTAACTAAGCTTGCTAATACGACACTGACTATCGAAAGTTTGGCTGTTTTCTTCATTGGTGTGTTCCTCCATCTGCTTCATGCCATCGAGCAGCGACAATTGCCTACTCGACCGCACACTCATTGAGAATAATTATCATAATCACAATGGGTATTATAGCCGATTATGGCAAGATACTCAACTTTTTGTTTATCGAAACGAAAAAGACCTCCTGCTTACTAAGCAGAAAGTCCTTCGTCTATCCGTCTTGCAGCTTTATCGCGGAACCCCGCTTAACAAGAATCGATGCAGTCCCCCGATCAGACACACGCCCGCTGTTACAAAAAACGCAATGAAGTAAGAATGGTGCCAATTCCCCAGCAAACCTGCCAATACTGGGCTCAATACCGCTCCGATCGACAATACCGCTGAGTAAATACTAAACACGCTCCCATATTGCTCTCGGGGTGAATGTACCGTCAAAATGGTCGCAAAAGCCGGAAATAGCATCCCAAAGCACGCACCGAAGAAAAACATCATCACATGAATCGGAATTGCCAGCCCGATTGCCAGGGCATACAGAAGAAGACTAAGTACGCCCAAACCAGCAAACGTTCTCGTCTCGACGGGGACGCGATGCAGCCAAAACTGGCACAGAATCGCAAGTGCCCCCAACCCTTTCAAGCTGAACAATATGCCAGTAACGGCCGGGGACAGCCCTTGTTTTTGGATGAGCAAGGGCACTTCGTAGATGATCGTTCCTTGGGCATAAATGATCGCAAATCCCCCAAGAAACGCAGGGTACAGCATTCGATTTTCCAGGATGGCGGTGAGGCTCTGCTTGCCTCCATCTTTTATCCGTGGCGTGGACGGCGTGCTTCCCTCTACTCTATCTGGCAGCATCATCCAAGCGAAAACGCCAGCAATGATCATCATGTAGCCAAGAATCACGAATGATTGACCATAGCCGAACTGCACCGCCAAAAAGCTACCGACTGCCGGGGATACGATACCTGCCGAGGTAAGGACCAATCCCTTTTTACCCATGATTTCGCCCTGCTCAAGTGCCGTCTTCCCTGTTTCTCCGAGCAAGGCAGAACAAGCAGGAGATACAAACGCCATCAAAAACCCGAGCATCAGCCGAAAGGTAAAGAAACCCGCCGTATTTTGCACGATGCCTTGACCAATCAGCATCACCCCAGCCAAAATCAATCCACCTGCGATAAACCATTTTTTCGGATAGCGATCGAGAAAAGGGCCAGCGAGCAGGTTGCCTGTCAAATTACTGATCGCATAACCGCCGAGCACGAAGCCGATCATCGCAGCGGATACACCCAATACGTTTAAATACGGCGCAAGAAGAGGCGTCTGCGCGTGCATGTCAAAGGCAACAAGAAACAAAACCACTAACAGGAGAGCCCTCAAAGCATTCCCTTCCTCTCTTACGGCCTGTCTTTGTCCCAGTATATGAAGGGAATGGTACAAGTAGGATAAGAAAAGGAGAAGGAAGATTCAGAATAAATGTAGCGTTTATTTTTGTATTACCGTAATATTTACTGTATTACAAAAATCGTTTTTGTGCAGGAGGTGACTTTTTGGAGCACGTTTACAAAAAAATACGAGCGCTTCGTATACAACAAGAGCTTACTTTAAAGGACTTAAGTGAGAAATCAGGATTCTCCGTCAGTTTCTTATCACAAGTAGAGCGTGGTAACAGTTCACTCGCGATTACTTCTCTGCAAAAAATTGCGGAATGCCTGGGTGTCCCCATTACGTACTTCTTTGAAGTAGAAAAAGATGTCACGTACCACACGCCCATAGCAAAGCGTAAAACGTTGCAGATTGAAGGGTCACCTGTGAAGTACGTTCGAATCGGTGGGAATTTCCCCGACAGGGCACTTGAGCCGCTCCTCAACGTGTTGCCACCCGGACAGAAGAAGCATGTCGCCTTTCAGCATCCCGGCGAAGAGTTTTACTACGTCGTAAAAGGATGTGTCACCATCGTCGTCGACGAAACGGAATACCATCTCGAGCAAGGAGATACGATCCACTTCCCTTCCTCTCTCCTTCATACGTGGTACAATCCTTCCACTGAAGAAGCTGAGATTCTATCCGTATTGACACCTGTCATTTTTAGAACCTAACGCTACGTGTCCTTTCCGCATTGTCTACCAATAAAAAAGGGTGATCTGAATGCAAGAAAGATTGGAAAAGCTGCACGCGTATATGGAAAGCAGGAAACTAGACGCATTGATTATTACGCATCCCAAAAACGTGTACTATTTTACCGGATTTTTGACAGAGCCACATGAACGTTTTATGGGTCTCGTTTTGGTGAGAGGCGAGTCCCCCTTCCTCTTCGTTCCACTGCTGGACGGTGAAAAAGCACGGGAGGCTTGTCCTGCCATTATGATTTACACGCATGACGATTCACAGGATGCGCTGACTGTGCTTCAGCATTTGCTGCCGACTCCCCTCTCTCACATTGGTGTGGAGAAGAACCATTTGACGGCGAAAACATATGAGGCGCTCGTATCGGTGGTGCACGCTACAGAAGCAGTGGATGTCGGAGAATTGCTGTGCAATATACGCGTGGCTAAGGATGAATCTGAAATCGCTACTATCAAGCGAGCTATTTGGGTGATGGAGGAATCCCTACGCCGTACGCTCCCTCTGATATCCGTAGGGATGACGGAACTGGACGTCGTCGCAGAGCTGGAATACCAGATGAAAAAGCTAAAAGCCCAAGGCCCTTCCTTTTCAACGATTGTACTGGCTGGAGAAAAAGCAGCACTGCCCCATGGTGACCCAGGTGATCGGGTGATTCAAGCTGGAGAAGTTTTGTTAATTGACGCAGGGGTGTATGTCGATGGGTATGTATCGGACCTGACTCGTACTTTTGCTGTCGGTCAACTTGGTGCAGAATTGCTAGACATGTACGATACGGTCTTGCAAGCGAATCTGGCTGGGATACAGGCTGTTCGACCAGGGGCTCTAATCGCAGATGTTGACCTAGCTGCACGAGCTGTCATTGCGGACCGGGGCTATGGAGAATTTTTCATCAATCGTGTAGGGCACGGAATCGGATTGGAGCTTCATGAGGCTCCGTACGTTCACAGCCAGGCAGCAGGAGAACTCATCCCAGGCATGGTTTTCACGATTGAACCGGGCATTTATAACACGCAGATCGGTGGCATCCGCATTGAAGACAATGTCCTCGTCACGAAGGATGGCGTAGAAGTATTGACGTCTTTTCCCAAAGAGTTGCAAATCATCGGATAAATGATAAAAGAAAAGGCTGGTGTCGTTCCATTGAAAGTGCTGGAAACAGATCGTCTCATCCTCCGCTGGCAAACTGCCGAAGACGCTGATTTTGTCTTGAAACTGATGAATGAGCCTTCTTGGATTCGATTTATTGGCGATCGTGGTCTTCGTTCGACGGAAGACGCCCGCAACTATATTTTGAATGGCGCTGTCGCAATGTACGAGAGTCTTGGCTTTGGTCTGTATTTGACAGAATTAAAGGAAGGAAATGTTCCCATCGGTTTATGTGGACTGATCAAGAGAGATTCGTTGGAGGATGTCGATATCGGCTTTGCCTTTCTGCCCGCATACTGGGGCAAAGGCTACGCGTATGAGGCAGCCTCTGCCGTTCTTGCCCACGCAAAAGAAGTTGTCGGCTTAAAGCGCATCGTAGCAATCACCAACCCCGATAATGCATCTTCTGCCAAGCTTCTGCAGAAAATCGGGCTGCAAGAAAAAGGGATGGTTACCCTTCCAAATAATACGGAGGAGGTCAAGTTTTTTGCCATCGAGTTCTAGTCCATGCTGTCCAAATGAGTCGTGGAATTGGTGAAGTGGATCAGACGTCCGTATTCGTTATACTCCAACAAGTGGATACCGGTGTCGCCTGTGCCAAAGTAAATGTCGTGCAAGACAGGCAGCTGCAAGAAGCTTTCGATGATTCTGGAGATCATGCCGCCGTGGGAAACAATCGCAATTCTTTTATAGGAAGTGCTGAGATGTCTGATTGCAGAATAGATTTGCTCGCCGCGTGCGCGGAATTCGATCTTGCTCTCGCCATCTCCGCCCAGCTTTTCGTGCGGCAAGATTCCCCAAGGAAACGCGACTTCCTCTAAGGGCTTGCCTGCCAGGTCTCCATTATTGTGCTCTTGCAGCTCGGGTATGTACTGAACGGGACAACCTACTGTGTCAGCCAAAATAGAAGCGGTCTCACTGGCTCGCTTGAGTGTGCTCGCCCAAATAAAATCTGGAGGAAACTGCTCCAAAACGCGCGCTGCCATGCGCCGTGCCTGTTCACGCCCTTCTTCTGTCAAAGGAAAATCTGCCTTGCCTTCATGCACATTCAAAATATCTGCTTCGGATTGTCCATGGCGAATCAACAAAATTTGCATCGGATTGCCTCCTCATTAGGGATAAAGAGGGCCTCACCGCGATCGGGAGGCCCTGTAATTCCCTTTTCAATTAAGAATGAACGGATTTCAAACCAAGAGAACTGTCATGGAACTTGATATTCGAGTACTTATCCATCGCGACACGCAGCTGATACTCGCTCTCAAACAGCATAACCGGACGGCCATAACGGTCAGAAACGGTTCTGTTCTTCACAGCATCGAGGTCTGCTTTCTCCCCTTCGAGCCAGCGAGCGATTTGATACGGCATACGAGTCAACATGATGTCTACCCCGTACTCGGCTTTCAAACGGTATTCCAGTACCTCGAACTGCAGTACACCTACCACGCCAAGAATCAGCTCTTCCATCGGATGGGTACGGAATAACTGCACCGTTCCTTCCTCGGTCAACTGCATGATCCCTTTTTGGAATTGCTTGTGCTTCATCGCGTCCTTCACCATCACCTTGGAGAAAAACTCCGGCGAGAAGTGCGGCATTTCTTCGTACTCAAACGATTTTCCGACACAGAGTGTATCTCCGATCTGGAAAATGCCCGGGTCAAAAAGACCGATGACATCTCCCGCGAACGATTCATCGACTATTTCACGGTCTTGTGCCATAAACTGTACCGGCTGCGCCAATTTGATGTCTTTGCCAAGACGGACGTGCTTGACTGACATTCCCCGCTCAAACTTGCCGGAGCAAATACGCAAGAAAGCGATGCGATCTCGGTGAGCTGGATTCATATTGGCTTGGATTTTGAAGATGAAGCCGGAGAAATCGTTCGTATACGGATCGATCAAGCCTTCTGTACTCTTCTTCGCGGAAGGTGCTGGCGCCATTTGCAGGAAGTTGTCCAGGAATGTTTGTACACCGAAGTTATTGATAGCACTACCGAAGAAAACAGGCGTCAGTTGCCCTTTGTTGATCAGTTCAGGATCGTATTCATCTCCCGCAACATCCAGCAGGGAGATTTCGTCCTGCAATTGCTGCCACAATTCTTGACCGACACGATCACCGATCAGCGGGTCTTCTGCTCCCTCTACAGGGAAAAAGGAAATGTCCTCGTGCTGTGTGTTGTTTTGGTACAGCTCGACACGAGACTTCATGCGGTCAAATACACCACTAAAGTAGCTACCCATGCCAATCGGCCAGTTCATCGGATAAGAGCGAATGCCCAATACGCGCTCAATTTCTTCCAAGAGCTCGAATGGATCTTTTCCGTGACGGTCCAGCTTGTTCACGAACGTAAAGATCGGAATACCACGCATGCGACAGACCTTGAACAGTTTGATCGTCTGTGCCTCTACCCCTTTTGCTACGTCGATAATCATCACAGCAGCATCAGCAGCAGTCAGCGTACGGTACGTATCTTCACTGAAGTCTTGGTGACCAGGTGTATCCAAAATGTTGATGTGGTGTCCGTTGTATTCGAAATCCATCGCACTGGACGTAACGGAGATTCCACGCTTTTTCTCGATCTCCATCCAGTCGGAGGTAGCATGCTTGGAATTTTTGCGCCCCTTGACCACCCCTGCTTCACGGATGGCTCCGCCGTAGTAGAGCAGCTTTTCCGTCATTGTCGTTTTACCCGCATCCGGGTGGGAGATGATGGCGAAGGTACGGCGTTTTGCTATCTCATTTTCCCATTGGGGATTGGATTGACTCATCTTCATTCTCCTGTCATCGCAAATAAGTAACACTTTCGTTTCCTCTACGATTATACCGACAAATGCTTGCCGCATCCACCTAGTAATTTTTCATTAAACCGTTATAATATTCAGTAGTAAAAATTTTTTGACTGCATGAGTTACATATCATTTACCAAAATATGACAAATATATAGGAGGAACCCTATGTCAACGACTGTGGAAACACGTGCGGCCGAATTCCGTGACTATGTGAAGAAAATAACCAGCTACACGCAAGCGCTGAACGTTCTTTATTGGGACAAGGCTACACAAGCGCCTCGCAATGGTATGGATGCCCGTTCTGAAATCATCGGGACTTTGGCTGGTGAGCAATTCAAGCTGGCGACGTCTAAAGAAATGGAAGCGCTTTTGTCGGAGCTGAGTGAGCCATCTGTCCTCGAAACATTGGATGAAATTACCCGTCATAGTGTGCTGGAATGCAAAAAGGAATATGACCGCAACAAGAAAATTCCTGCTGACAGGCATCAGGAGTACGTCGTGCTGACCGCCAAGGCAGAAACGGTGTGGGAAGAAGCTCGTGCCAACAACGACTTTTCCATGTTCCAGCCGTACCTGGAGAAAATTGTGAACTTCCAGCTCGAGTTCATCGAGTATTGGGGTCATGACGGCAAAAACAAGTACAACACCCTCTTGGACATGTATGAGCCTGGCATGACTGTCGACCAGCTCGATCCGATCTTCGCCACCTTGCGTGAGAAAACCGTCAAGCTGGTAAAAGCAATCGCCGACTCCCCGAACAAGCCAGACACATCATTCTTGACGAAAAACTTCCCAGTGGCAGACCAAGAAGCATTCAGCCGTTATATCCTCGAGAAAATCGGGTACGACTTCAAGTCTGGCCGCATGGATCGCAGTGCGCATCCGTTCTGCACCACCTTCAACCCTGGGGATGTCCGCATTACGACGCGCTACGCTGAAAATGATTTCAATTCTGCGCTCTTCAGTTGTATTCACGAGGCTGGACACGCGATGTACGAGCAGAACATCAATCGAGACCTGCTGTTCACTCCACTGTGCGATGGTACCTCCATGGGGATTCACGAATCCCAATCCCGCTACTGGGAAAACATGGTCGGACGCAGTCTGCCGTTCTGGAATCACTTTTTCGCTGACTTGCAAAAAGCGTTCCCTACCCAATTCGAAGGTGTGTCTGTAGAAGATTTGCATCGTGCGGTTAACGCTGTTACTCCTTCCTTTATCCGGACTGAAGCAGATGAGTTGACGTACAACCTGCATGTCATGATCCGCTACGAAATCGAGAAAGGCTTGATCAATCAAACCATTCAAGTGGCTGATCTGCCAAAAATCTGGAATGAAAAAATGAAAGAATACCTCGGTGTTGAGCCACCGACAGATGCACTGGGTGTGCTTCAGGATGTACACTGGTCAGGCGGAATGATCGGTTACTTCCCTACTTACTCGCTGGGTAATGTGTATGCCGCACAATTCGTCCACGTTATGGAAAATGAGATCAACGGCTACGAAGAGCTGATCGCAAAAGGCGATTTCGCTCCGATCCGTGAATGGCTCAAGGAAAAAATCCATCAGTACGGTAAAATGAAGAGCCCTCGCGAACTCGTTCAAGCGATTACTGGCGAAGGTACAAATGCTACCTACTTGATGAATTACCTTGAGAAAAAATACACAGACGTATACAAGCTGTAAGCACTTGGCAGCAAGCTATCCAATGTTCTCCCTGCTCAGGGAGGACATTTTTAGTTCGTACAGTTACCTTTCGTAACCTACGTACATAAAAGTGCATCCTTCCCCCCGCGGATAAATGCTAGTACACTGCATAATATACATGAGATTCCTATTGTCTTGAAAAAGGAGTGTTATTGATTGGCTATCGATCTAAAAGGAAAAAACGCAATCATTACAGGAGCAGGTAAAGGCATTGGTCGCGCTACTGCAATTGCTTTGGCAAAAGAAGGCGTGAATCTCGGCCTCTTGGCTCGCTCTGAGGAAAATTTGAAGCAAGTAGCCAAGGAAGTAGAAGCATACGGCGTGAAGGTCGCGATTGCGACAGCAGACGTTTCCAACTATGATGACGTCACGACAGCCGTTACCTCTATCAAAAATGAACTGGGTCAAATTGATATCCTGCTCAACAATGCAGGCGTCGCTAAATTCGGTAAATTCCTGGAGCTGGAAACGAGCGAATGGGAGCAAATCATCCAAGTCAATCTGATGGGCGTGTACTACGTGACTCGCGCTGTACTCCCTGGCATGATTGATCAAAACTCCGGTGACATTATCAACATCTCCTCCACTGCTGGACAAAAAGGAGCTCCTGTCACCAGCGCGTATAGTGCGTCCAAGTTTGGTGTTCTTGGTCTGACTGAATCGTTGGCTCTCGAAGTGCGCAAACACAACATTCGCGTAACGGCGCTTACGCCTAGCACAGTAGCAACCGATATGGCAATTGACTTGGGTCTGACCGACGGAAATCCTGAAAAGACCATGCAGCCTGAGGATATTGCTGAGTTCGTGGTTAGCCAGCTGAAGCTGAACAAACGCATCTTTGTGAAATCCGCTGGACTGTGGTCCACCAATCCATAAATATGACATGGCAGAAAAGCAAAAAGAGTCCGTTCGTACAGGCGGATCTCTTTTCGCTTTTTTTCGAAGCACTGTGAAATCGCTTCATTTTTGTTCACTTTCTATCCACGATTTCTTCACGCCTTATTCACACCTGCCCAACCAAAAATGCCCTCAACTGGAGTATGATGAACATGTAAAACATTTCCACAAAGTGGAGGGTATCCTTATGATACAAATGCTGTCAAATTGGTTGTGGGGTAATGAAGAACAAGAAGTCGTTCCATTCGAGACGAAAAGATACGTCCGGAATGAAATGGAGCAATTCACGTTCAATGAGACACAGCAAGTGCTGCCGTATCCGCTTCCCCAGTTATAAGATCCAATACTTGATCCAATATAACCTGAAGCTGCCGAATCTGGCAGCTTTTTTTGCTCCTTTCTGAAAGCGCTCACTGATGTGCTACAATGTGGTAAACAGGAGGGGTTCGCTTTGGTCGAGTTCACAGAAAAATGGTTGCCCACATACATTCGCCGCGATTTGGCGGTTTTATTTTGCGGTATCAATCCAGGACGTATATCGGCTACGACAGGTTTCCACTACGCCAATCCAGCCAACCTGTTTTGGCGCGGATTGTACGAAGGCGGCCTGACACCTCACAAGCTCTTGCCCGAGGAAACCGCTACCCTCTTAGACTACAACTATGGTATTACCGATCTAGTCTCACGTCCTACCCGCTCCGCAACAGACCTGCGTAACGAGGATTATGCCGCAGGTGCAGAGCAGTTCGTCCAAATGATTCAGACTTACCGGCCTCGTGTCATTTGTTTTAACGGCATTACTGCTTTTCGTCACGCGACTGGGCAAAAAAAAGAAGCAATTTCACTGGGGCTGCAGCCAATCAGGTACTTTGGGACAGAAGATTGGTCTGGCAGCTATGTGTTTGTCGTCCCGTCTACCAGTGGGGCTAACGCATCTTTTACACGTGAAGAACGAATCGCCAAGTTTACTGAGCTGAGTCATTTTTTACGCGAGATGAATTGGCACCCTCTTCCTTCGCCTGCTAAGTAGATCCTTCAGTGTCAACCACTCCACTTCTTCCGTACAATACTTGTAGCTCTGTACGCAAGGAGGGGCATCAGCATTGGACGACCTCATCAAAAAAATCCAGAACAAATACGACGTGACTGTTCTGCATCACAAAACCATTCGGGATACATCCAAATCACTCGTCATTTACTTGGAAACAACCAATGGCAAATTCATCGGAAAGGCTTTCCCTCTGCAAAAGGAACGTTTACATTTCATTCTGAGTGCAGAAGCGCATTTGCGCAAAAACGGCGTACTCATCCCCGACATTCAACGAACCAAAAATAATAAGCGTTACATAACTCATAAAGAAAATCTTTTCGTTCTCCACCAAAGATTATCCTGGCCAAACATTGCGTATAACTCCCCTATTCGAATGGAACGGATCGGCATGGTTTTAGGCAAACTTCATGCGAGGTCGCTCGGTTTTTCCTCCAAGCATGGCACCCTTTACAATGGCGCAGAAAAATGGTCCGTGGAATACAAGACAGATTTAGCTGCCCTTGAGAAGTGGGAGCTTCGACTTGCCGGGAAGAGTGATCAAAAATACGCTGCGATCGCGGAATACCTTCCTTTTTTTAAACAAGCCGGGATCACAGCCAAGCAACATTTGATATCCTCTCCATACTTCTCGAAATGGAAAAAAGAACCCCTGAGCAATCACTTTCTCTGTCACGGAGATTTTAACAATGGGAATTTGCTCGTCAGTAATCAAAGAATTGCGATCATTGACTGGGAGGACGTTCGTTACGATTTTCCGTCCAAAGACATTGCCCGTGTTCTATCCCTTGCTATGCGAAAAAATGAACAGTGGAACGAGGAATTGTTCTCTCATATATTGCGTGGCTATCTCCAAGAAAATCCCCTATCGATTGAACAACTGCATTTGCTCTTTGTCGATCTCGCTTTCCCGCATATCATTGAACGTTTTTTACGCAAAAAGCTGTACGCCCAGATGAGCCTGGCTGAGATTCAACAGTTTTGCAATCGGGAAGCTCTCAAGACCGCCTTTATGTTGGACGAAATGAAGGCCCATGTATATTAGACACAAGGCTATCGCCTGTCTATACACATAGGCCTTCCCTATTTAACTGGCGTATACCGTTAAGTCTGGGCCAGCTTCACCAACGAGCTTTGCTGACGCGTATATTGAATGAGCTCTGCCGCCATCTCGTAATAATTGAAAGGTGTAATCAGATAGATGCCATTGAAGTAACGAACGGCCGTGTCGACCAATTCCTTCGCGATTGCGATTCCTTCCTGTCGGGCGGCTTCTCCCTGTACCTTTTTCATCCGTTCCAGAGCTTCTGTCGACAGCTTGATTCCCGGCACTTCATTATGCAGGAACTCCGCATTGCGCGAGCTGGTCAGCGGCATGATCCCGATAAAGACAGGAATGCCGATGTGCTTCGTCGCCTCGTATACATTCCGAATGGACTCCGCGTCGTACACAGGTTGCGTCATAATGTAATCCGCACCTGCCTCGACTTTCTTTTCCAAGCGGGCAACGGCAGCATCCATATTTCGGACATTCGGATTAAAGGCTGCGCCCACAATAAACTGGGCTTTTTGCTTTAACGGACGTCCTGAGAACGAAACACCTTCATTCAACTGCTTCACCATGCGAATCAGATCAAACGAGGTCACATCAAATACCGAGCTGGCACCTGGCAAGTCACCAAAGCGCGACGGATCGCCAGTAATCACCAATATTTGGTCAATCCCCAAAGCGTGCAGCCCCATTAAGTGCGATTGCTGTCCAATGAGGTTGCGGTCCCTGCAAGCAATGTGCAAGAGCGGATCGATTCCATGTCTGCTCTTCATGAGTGCCCCGAGAGCCATGTTGCTCATGCGCACTGTCGCCAACGAGTTATCAGCCAACGTAATGGCGTCTGCTCCTGCTTTGTGCAGCTCGCAGCATCCGTGGAGAAACTGATCTGCATCCAGATCACGCGGAGGATCAAACTCAACAATGATGGTAGTAGCTGTTTTTACGCGCTCGACAATGCTTGGTTTCTCCCTCTCCCGATTGTTTTGCACAGAAATCGTAGGACGATCTCCAGCAACGATGGTCGGGTTCACACGCGCTTGCGGCTCAAGTGACTCAAGTGCATCTGCAATCGCCTTCACATGTGCAGGTGTAGTTCCGCAGCATCCGCCAATCAACCGCACCCCCTGCTCACGCAAGCGAAGCGCACTCTGTCCAAAATATTCAGGTGATGATTTAAAAGCGTATTCTCCGTCAGTCATCCCCAGACGACCCGCATTTGGGAATACGGATAAGAGTGCATCTTCTGGAATTACTGTATTTTCAAACGAACGAAGTAATTCAGCGGGACCAAGGCGACAGTTTAAACCAATCACGTCAGCACCTGCGGCTTTCAGCTCGGAAAAAGCATCTGTCAAGGCGTAGCCATCACGTGTGCGCCCTACTTCCAAAGTGGCTAACTGCGCGATTACAGGTACATCTGTGAGCGGACGGATTACCTCGATCGCCAGAAGTAGCTCCTCCAAGTCCACGAACGTCTCCAGAATCAATCCGTCTACGCCCGCATGCAACAGTGCAATCGCTTGTTCCTCATACTGGTCACGGTATTCATCCAAAACCTTTTTCTTCACCCGTCCAGCCAAAATCGATCCGATGCTTCCAGCTACATAAGCATCATCCTGAGCAGCTTCCCGTGCAATGGCGACTGCGAGCCGGTTAATCCGCGCTACCTTATGCTCTAGACCGTAACGGCTCAATGCATCTCGGTTGGCGGAATACGTATTTGTCTCCAAGAAACGTGCACCGGCCTGATAGTAGGACGTATGAACTTCATGTACTAAACGAGGGTTGGATAAACACAGCTCCTCAAAGCTGACGCCAACCGGGACGCCCAGCCCGTGCAGCTGGGTCGCCATCGCTCCATCTCCGACAAGGAGGTGGTCTTTCAAATAGGCTCGTAAATCTTTCTTTCTCGTCGTCAACTCAATCCCTTCTCTCCCATTTTCATTTATCTTTAAACTTCAAAAATAGATGGACCTGCGTTGAAATAACGTGCTTCAGGGTGAGCAAATACCATCGCCGATACGGAAGCTTCTGGCTCCATCATGAAGCCCTCTGTCAGCTGAACGCCGATATCCTCTGGACGCAACAGTCGGAACAACTGCGCTTGATCTTCCAGGTTCGGGCAAGCAGGGTAACCGAAGGATACACGTATGCCCTGATATCTAGCACCGAAGCGCTCGAGCATCGTCATCTCAACCGGATCCGGTATACCCCACACGTCGCGCATGACGTGGTGAATTCGCTCAGCAAATGCCTCTGCTAGCTCCAATGCCATGGCTTGGAGGACATGGGAGCGCAAGTAGTCGCCACGCTCTTTTAGCTCTGTAGATTTTTCGCGAATCCCTCCCCCAGCCGTTACTGTCAGGAATCCGACATAATCCATTTCCTTGCTCTCCACTGGTCGCAGGAAATCGGACAGGCAAAGATGAGGTTCTTCCAGCTGACGCGGGAATGAAAAGCGCTCCAGCAGCTTGCTGTGGTCTTTTGGGTCATAGACCAAAATATCGTTGCCATCTGACTGAGCCGGGAAGAACTGATACACACCGTGTGTCGTAATGGTTCCTTTTTGCTTCGCTTCATTTAATAGCTCTTCCACAATGCCGTACAGTTCCAGTACCTTGTCGTCGCCTGCCTCTATCAATCTATCTACATTACCGCGAACACCGAGGTGTTTTCCGAGGAGCATCCGCAGGTTCAAATACGGCTGCAAATGACTCAGCGGATATTGTCGCAAAACATGTCGTTCACAATCGGGCGGCAGATGGATCGGAACGGTTCTGCTGATGGCTGAGCGAGTTGGCAATGGTGCTTTTTTCTCCTCAACAACAGGCTGAGCCGTTGCAACTGCTTCCAGCAGATGCTGCTGTTCTTCTACCAAGCGATCACGTTCTTCCGGATTTTGTAGACGATTCACGAGGTCCAGACCATCCATGGCATCCTTTGCGTATAAAACAATTCCACGGTATTCCGGTGCGATCCGGTTCGATGTGAACTTGCGCGTCAACGCCGCACCGCCAACCATCATCGGGATATCAATGCCTGCATCACGCAGGTCTTGTGCAGTAATGACCATTTGCTGCGCGGATTTTACCAAGAGTCCAGACAGACCGATGGCATCCGGCTTTTCTTCTCTGCATGCAGCAATCAGTTGCTCTGGCGGTACCTTGATCCCTAGGTTTACGACATTGTAGCCGTTGTTTGACAAAATAATTTCCACGAGGTTTTTTCCGATGTCATGCACATCGCCTTTGACGGTCGCCAGCAAGATTTTCCCCTTGGCAGCAGCATCGCTTTTTTCCATGAATGGCTCTAAAAACGATACGGATGCCTTCATGACTTCCGCGCTCTGCAATACTTCTGCCACGATCAGCTGGTTGCCGTTGAACAGGCGACCGACCTCTTCCATCCCCTTCATCAACGGACCGTTGATGATCTCGAGTGGTGCGTATTTATCCAGAGCTAGCTTCAGGTCTTCCACCAGACCATCCTTGGAGCCTTCGACTACATAATGGGCCAAGCGTTCTTCGAGCGTTAACGAGGAGACTTCCACACGGACTTCCTTTTTCTTTTGGCGATAAAATTCGGTGAAGGCCGCCAATGTCTCATCATTTGTCTCGAATAGAAGGGCTTCTGCCAGCTTTCTCTCGTCTTCTGGAATCGAAGCGTAGCGCTCCAGCTTTTCCGTGTTGACGATGGCGTAATCAAGCCCTGCAAGAGTGGTGTGATACAAGAAGACCGCATTCAGCACTTCCCGACCCGCAGGAGGCAAGCCGAAGGAAACGTTACTGACACCCAGAATCGTCTTGCAAGCAGGCATTGCTTGTTTGATCAAACGAATTCCTTCTACGGTTTCCTTTGCAGAGCCGATATATTGTTCATCCCCTGTCCCTACTGGAAAGACGAGTGGATCGAAAATAATATCCTGTGGCTTTATTCCATACTGGTTGACAAGAATGTCGTACGAACGTTGCGCGACCTCCAGCTTCTTTTCGCGAGTGATAGCCATACCCGCTTCCTCAATCGTTCCAACGACAACGGAGGCACCGAACTTGTGGATAAGCGGCACGACTTCCTCAAATCGCTCCAACCCGTCTTCCAGGTTGATCGAGTTGAGAATGGCCTTCCCTTGCGAATAGCGAAGTCCCAGCTCCATGACCTTGGCATCTGTCGAGTCGATCATGAGGGGCGCTTTTACTTTTTTCACGATGAACTGTAGGAATTTTTCCATATCTTCGTATTCATCACGGTCGGGATCAGCCAAGCATATATCGATGACATGTGCGCCGCGCTTTACTTGGGCCCGGGCAATATCGGATGCTTCTTCATAGTGACCAGCTGCAATCATTTCACGGAATTTTTTGGAACCAATGACATTGGTCCTCTCCCCTACTAACAGGGGACGATTGTCATCTTCAACGTAAACGACCTCGATTCCGGAGACCGCGCTCAGCGGTTCTACAGCTGCACTGCGCGGCTTGCAGTCTTTCAATGCTTCTGCCATCGCTTGAATATGGTCAGGCGTTGTTCCGCAGCAACCGCCAGCGACGTTTATCCAGCCTTGTTCAGCGAACGCCAGCATTTTCAAGGCAAGTCCTTGTGGCGTTTCATGGTAATGGCCGTTCTCGTCTGGCAAGCCTGCGTTTGGATAACAGCTGACCGCACATTGGGCAATTCCTGACAATGTCCGCAGATGATCACGCATGAACTCCGGTCCTGTCGCACAGTTCAGACCAATAGAAACTGGCTTTATATGCTCCAAGGAGATGTAAAACGCCTCGATGTTTTGGCCCGCAAGCGTCGTGCCCATCGGCTCAATCGTACCTGACAGCATCACCGGGATCTCCTGTCCAAGCTCTTCAAAAGCTTTACGAATCCCGATTCCGCCAGCCTTGACGTTCAACGTATCTTGCGAGGTTTCCAAAAGAAGCACATCGGAGCCACCGAGAATCAGACCTTTTGCCTGACGATAATACGCCTCGACCAGTTCTTCGAAAGTGACACCGCCTGTCAACGAAAGCGTTTTGGTCGTAGGTCCCATTGCACCTGCTACAAAACGCGGCCACTCCTCCGTGGAATAGGCATCCACCGCTTCTCTGGCCAAGCGTGCTGCCGCTATATTGATCTCAAGGTCTTTCTCTGACACATCGTACTCGGCCAAAACGATGGAAGCAGCACCAAACGTATTTGTCTCGACGATGTCTGCGCCCGCCTCTAAATATTTCGCATGAATGGAACGAATCACATCTGGTCTGGTCAGATTCAGGAGTTCATTACAGCCATCATAGGCTTCACCGCCGAAATCATCAGCAGTCAGGTTCGCCTGTTGAAGCATGGTGCCCATTGCACCGTCCAGAATCAGAATTTTCCGGGAAAGCTGTTCGCGAAAAGTTGGTTTCATTGACGTGCCCCTTTTCTCCCTTGCATCGGCTTATTCTCTGTAATTGGGTAAATAAAATAAAAAAATCCTCTTCTTTGAAAGAAGAGGATTTGTCAGCAGATACGAAAACGCCTGAGACATCCTCTTATCTTTCAAAGCACGTAGCTTTGCTGGAATTGGCACCGGATTTTTACCGGTTGCCGAGGCTTCATCAGGCCAGTCCCTCTGCCTCTCTGGATAAGAGTCGTACACTTGTCATTTAGTTGTTTTGCGAAATGTCTTGAATGTTTGCAAGTATCTTAACACCCCCTTTGTCTCCTCGTCAATTGTGAATTGTCTATTTTTTACTAAGCCTCTTCTCTTACGCGCCCATTTTTGCCTAAGCTGGGCATCCGCCCAGTCCAATATCGGCATTCGTGTATAGACTGGAGTATAACGGAAAGGAGGGGAAACAAAGATGAGTACATCTTTCTGCGGTAACGGATTCTTCGGTGACTGCTTCGCAATCGTGCTCGTGCTGTTTATCCTGTTGGTTATTATCGGGTGCTCGTGTGACGACTGTTAGATAAGTGTTTAAGAAAGGCTATCCCAAAAGCCATCAGGAATGGCTGCGGGATAGCCTTTTTTTCTTGTTATTTGGTGATGATCTTGCCTGTCACGGCATCCAGAGTAATATATTTGAGCGCCAGCTTTTCGTCACTCCACGGCACATACGCCAGCTTTGGTTGAGCTAATTTTTGCCCATCCACATCTTTCATCAAATAGACCAGCTTCAAAGGCATGACGCGTAAATACGCTTCAACAGCCTTGTCTTTCGAGACGATCTCGTCGGATGCTGGAAGCTCCACCAACTCGTGCGTCTCTCTGTAGTTTTCAAACTTTGTCACTTTGCCAGAAGACGGATCGACTGTTACTGAATAAGCCGCTTTTTGCCCGCGATCCTGTACTGGAATGCCATCCTTGCTCATGAAATATCTGAATTCCCATTCGCCCGATGACACAGGATTCGCTTCGCCTGGCTGTATGACTTTCGCCAATTGCACTTCTTTTATGCCTGGATCAACGTATTTAGGCAGAAAGGCAAGTGCAGCCTCTTCCGCTTGCTCGCGTTTGACAGTCACTGCTGTATCGGAACGCGGTGTTCCCAGCCCGACGACACTGCCTGTTTCTGCAAGGACTTCTACGCCGATATACTTGTCATTTTTATCATTCCATACATATTCCTTGCGTCCCTCGCGGATACTCACACTCTCTCTATAGGTCGATTCATCTACCTGTATGCCAAATTCCGCTTGCAGCAATGCTTTTGCCTCATCCTTGGAGCGAACCTTGACGTATTCCTTTGGAGATTCGATCGGATGTGCTTCCTTCGTATTCAACTGATCATAAGCAAGCCCGTTATCTCCCGTTCCATACACCATCTTGCCATTCGTCGCGTCGATATGCCACTCCGTACCGTCTTCACGTCCTCTTTGCATGAAGGAAACAGCTGGCGTGTACTCCAGAATGGGCTGCCACTCTTCCCCTTGTTTTGATTGTGGCTGTATTCTCGGATTCTGCACGTATCGAAGCTTCATATGCTCGGTCAGCTCTTTGATGGCTACCTCTTCTGACACAGCAGTCGATACATCCGGGTACTGCGACGGCTCGAATGTTTCGGGCTCCATCCTGAAATATTGGACGTGGCCAGAGTCAGTTGTTATTATGCTAATTTCATCAGACAACACCGGCAGTTCGTTATGATATCGCAGATACAACCCTGGATCGTTGGCGTCCAATAACCGATAGTTATCGCTATCCGCACCGAGCAGTTTGTTCAGGAACTGTCGCTCTTGCTGCAAGGCTTTTTCTCCTTCTGCTTCTTTCCGGCTCGCTGCTTCCTTTTCATCCCTATTCAAAAGCCTATACGATTCCAGTGCTTGACCATTTCCATAGATCACAAGAGAAACCTGATGTCCCTCCTTGTTCGATTTCCCCAAGATGAATGACATGCCATCGTGGTTCTTTTCTTTGTCCAAAAGAAGAAGGGATGGGCTCAAATCGGGCATGGCATCTGTCAGCTTGGTGAAAAAGGCTTGTTCGCTCTTGTTCAATCGCCCGAAAAACGCGACTTGCTCCTGTTGGTCAATTCCAACCGACATTACGTCGAACGAAACGGGCTGGCCGTTTTCCATTCGTTGATAATTCACGCTCATCCATGGGCCTTTTGCCATATACTCGTCGGTATAAATCTGAGTCTGGACGTGCTGATAGGACTTGCTTCCCTCCCCAAGGAAAGCTTGTAGAAATGCGTTTGCCGCATTCTCCGCAGTCTTGGCTGATGGCAATTTCCCTTCCTTCTGTTCTCCTCGATCACCATCAATTGTAAAGCTCTCAATTTGTCCTGTTTGTATATCATAGGCAACCTTGGCACGAGCATTATCGCCTTCCAATAACGTTAGATCACTGATTCCATGGCTTGTACGATCCACTCTTATTGTCATCTTGCTCAAGGCTGGAATCACTTTTTTTAATGGTAAAATGGCCTCTTCCGCCGACACCTTTACACTGTTCTGATTTGCCTCTTTATTGTTTTTTTTCGTAGCAGTCGTTGCAACCGCATTCGTTACATTTTTGCCACTAGGCATCTCTGGAAACCAGCCTTGCTGGTGCATTCCCACAGCAGTTACCGCTAAGCACGCTGCTAGTGATCCAGCCACGAAAATTCGGTTTCGATTCTTGTGTTTATTCTGTGCAATCGCACCTCTGATCCGCAATTCCATCTCTTTTGTAAACCTCACGTCTTCTATAGATTCCTGACTCCCATTCCGTACCGCTTCACGCATTTGCTTATCTACGTCCATTCCAATCCCTCCTTTTCACACAATGCCTTAAAATGTTTTCGGGCCCGTGACAATTGGGTTCGTACGGCATCTTCTGAAATATCCAACACTTGCGCAATCTCTTTTATCGACAAATCTTCATAGTAATGAAGTACCATGACTTTTCGGTACAGCGGCGAGAGCTTCATCACCTGCTCCGCTACTTGTACCTTGCTCATTCGTCCGATGACTGCCGATTCAACGTTTGCGGTGTCGACCTTTTCCGGGGGTGCTTCCTCTTTGGAGAGGTATGTAGAAAAAATCTGGCGAAAGGACCACGAACGCAAATATTTGCGGGACTCGTTGATCGCGATTCGGTAAAGCCACGTTTTCACGCTGCTCTGATGGCGGAACTGATCCAGACCCCGATACGCCTTCAGGAACACTTCCTGGGTAATGTCTTCCGCGATTCCCTGATCCTTGACGATCAAGTAGGCGAGCTGCACGATGTTGGCTCCGTACTCGCTCATGAGTCTCGTCAGCTTCTCTTCATTGGTCAGTTGCAGCGTCCAGTCCACTTCGCTACTTTTGGCACTTGCATTCACACGCTGTTCACCTCCTTGTTACGTGTTGATATGTATTTGATCCAGCTGGCTTATTTTTGTGACAAGATTATCCAATTATTTTTTCCATAATTCTTTTCCCTTCTTCCACGACTGTACTCCGTTGCGTTGCTTTCATTGTCAGCGCACATTGCTTTTGCTATCATGAGGCATATTGTAGAGCGAAAGGAACGAGATGACATGGATGACTTGCAAGCACGAGAAAAAGACAAATTTCTGTCCTGTTTGGAGACCATAAAAGAACTATCCAAATCCGAATTTGAAACCTATTCCATCGTTAAGAATACCGAAACCGGGGAACATTATCTCCACTATTTTTTGTCCCACATTAATTTGTCTGAGGGAGGCAGAAGAGACGATTACGATCACTTCCTGCCGATTGAATCCGACGATATTTTAGGGATTATGTTTGGCGAGCAAGCGTACCAGTTTCCGGAAAACTGGCGCTCCGCTTATTTGCGCAGTGGTAACGACAATCGATTAATTCCGTTCGATCCATCTGAAAATTACGATCTGGACGAGGCCGCTGCTGCCGAGCTGGCCATGCTCGAAAAGCTGGAACAGTACAAAGAGCAAATGATGAACGCGGATAACCTCAGCGCGGAAGAAAGGGAAGAGCTGACCAAGCAGTATTTCGCGGAATTAGATAAGATTTTAAAAAAACCTTGATCGAGGCATTCTCAAGGGTGATCGACCGCGTTTTAGCTGAAAGTTTTTATGCGCTCCAGAAAGTTTAAGCATGGTCGCTTTCGCAATATGAAGCACTTAAACTTTCCTTCACGGAAAAAAAACCGGAACAGTGAGTTGCATCCTGACGGTTAATACAGCTATAATTCTAGAGAAACAAACGAATCGTTGATGAGGAAAGTACTCCTTGTGCGAGGACGAAAGCGAGTCGGAGACGGTGTGAGCCCGATGCCAAACCATGTGAGGAAGCGCCCCTCGGAGATGCGACCTGAACATCCTACGCCAGCCATTATGGGCAACGGATCGTGTAGGGCTATGCCGGGACTGCCCGTTACAGCAGATCAAGCGGTTTTTGCCTTCCTGTTCGATGGAAGGGAAAAACAACAAGAGTGGCACCGCGGGAGTATAACCTCTCGTCTCTTTTTCACAGGAGACGTAGAGGTTTTTTTATTTGAAAGGAGTAGAAATTTAGATGAGCTACAAACACCAAGTCGCTGAAAAGATTGCCGCTACGCTCTCCTCGATGGGCGTAGACACCCTGACAAAAGAAGCCGTATACGGCATGCTGGAAACACCACCAAACCCTGCAATGGGCGATGTTGCTTTCCCTTGCTTCCAATTGGCAAAAGCATTGCGCAAAGCTCCACCGATGATCGCAGCAGAGCTGGCTGGACAGCTCTCCGGTGTACCCTTGCGCGAATCGCAAGCAGTTGGTCCGTACGTGAACCTGTTCCTGGATCAAGAAAATGTGGCAGAGCAAGTAATCGGAACAATCCTTACTCAAGGCAGCACATACGGAAGCAGCAATGTCGGTCAAGGACGCAAAGTACCAATCGACCTCTCCTCCCCAAATATCGCGAAGCCGTTTTCCATGGGTCACCTGCGCTCTACTGTAATCGGGAACGCGATTGCCAACACCATGGAAAAGCAAGGCTACGAGCCAGTGCGCATCAATCACTTGGGTGACTGGGGAACGCAGTTCGGTAAACTGATCGTTGCATATCGCCTCTGGGGTGACGAAACAAAGGTAAAAGCAGAACCGATCAAGGAGCTGCTCAGCCTCTACGTTCGCTTCCACGAAGAAGTCGAGAACGATTCTACCTTGGAAGACCAAGGCCGTGAATGGTTCAAAAAGCTCGAGGATGGCGACGAAGAAGCACAACATCTGTGGAAATGGTTCCGTGATGAGTCCCTCAAAGAATTCATGAAGATCTACGACCTAATGAACGTAGCCTTCGACTCCACGCACGGTGAAGCATTCTACAACGACAAAATGGATCGCGTTGTTACGTTGCTCGAGGAAAAAGGTCTCTTGACTGAATCCGACGGTGCAATGGTCGTGAATCTCGATGAATACAATATGCCACCATGCCTGATCAAAAAATCAGACGGCGCTACCCTGTACGCAACGCGTGATTTGGCTGCTGCCCTCTTCCGCCACGAATCGTACGATTTTGCAAAAGCACTCTATGTCGTAGGAAACGAGCAACGCCTCCACTTCCAGCAGCTCTATAAAGTGTTGGAAAAAATGGGCTATGCGTGGTCTGCAAATATGCACCACATCCCATTCGGCATGATGCTCAAGGACGGCAAGAAAATGTCCACACGCAAAGGGAAAGTTGTTCTCTTGGAAGAAGTGTTGGCACAAGCCATTTCTGATGTCCAAAAAGTCATCGAAGAGAAAAACCCTACGCTGTCCAATAAAGAAGAAGTGGCTCGTCAAGTCGGGGTAGGCGCAGTAATTTTCCATGACTTGAAAAACTTCCGCCTGAATGATGTCAACTTCTCCTGGGAAGAGATGCTGACCTTCGAAGGTGAAACAGGACCATATGTACAATACGCACACGCTCGTGCATGCTCGCTGCTGCGCAGAGGTGGCTACCAGCCAGCAACGACAGTGAACCTGGCTTCCGGCGCACTCGACAGCAAAGAGGCTTGGGCAGTGATTACCCTCTTGAACGCGTTCCCTGAGGTAATCGAACGTGCTGCCGATAACTTCGATCCGTCGCAAATCGGCAAGTATGTGATCGACCTGGCGCAAACGTTCAACAAGTTCTATGCAAATGTACGCATCCTGGCTGAGGAAGAAGATGTGAAAGCATCCCGTCTCCAGCTCGTAGCAGCAGTCGTTGCTGTGCTGAAGGAAGGTCTGCGTTTGCTCGGTCTGGCTGCTCCAGAAGAAATGTAAGAAAGAATACGAAAAGCCGGTTGCCTTCCTGATGGGGAAGCGCCGGCTTTTTTGATTGTCCCGTGTCATCATCATTCATCTGTGAGATAATGGAATAATGGCAGATGAAAGAGGTGAGCAACAATGGGAAGAAGTGTACATTTCGGCAACACGGATTTTACCTTGCGTCTCACTGGCTTGCATACGCTCTTAGCCTTGAAGAGCACGATCACGTTACCTTATCAATCGATCAAGCATGTCGAGGTCGGTTCTTTTATTCCGCCAAAATGGATGTTGCGCTTGCCGGGGACGTCTTTTGGACCTTTGAACATTTATGAAGGAAGCTTTCAGCATAGAAATGAATGGTACTTCCTTTCTTTTACCCAGACTGATTCGTTGTTGATCCTAGAAGTAGAGGGACATGTCAAATATCAGCATGTCATTGTACAGCTGGAAAACCCAACAGAAGTAGCGGCCACATTGCGAAAATACTTACACGAACAATAGGTCCCCTAATAAGCGATCACGCTTTCATGGCAAAAAGCCCCGACATATCAACGTTCGGGGCTTTTTCATTTGCACATGAGAAGTTTACATTGTCAAGTTTTCATAGATCACAGACATCCCCATGCCACCTGCCATGCACAACGTCACCATGCCATACTTCTCGCGTCTGCGCATCATTTCGTTCATCAACGTCACAGTCAGTTTGGCTCCAGTTGCTCCCACAGGGTGACCCAAGGCAATCGCGCCTCCATTGACATTCACCTTGCTCGTGTCCAACTCCAAGCATTTGATTACAGACAAAGCCTGGGCGGCAAATGCCTCGTTCAATTCGATGAGTCCAATGTCACCCTGCGTCAATCCTGCTTTCTCCAGTACCTTTAGTGTGGCGGGAACTGGTCCGATCCCCATCACGTCAGGTTCGACTCCTGCGCTGGCAAAAGCCTTAATTTTCACGAGCGGAGTCAAACCCGCTTCCTCCGCCTTTTCACGAGACATCATCAATACAGCGGCTGCGCCGTCATTCATCGGACACGCATTTCCGGCAGTGATGGTTCCCTCTTTTTGAAAAACACTTTTCAGCTTAGCCAGCTCATCCAGCTTGATATCATGGCGCACGGATTCATCCTGAGCAAAAACACGGGTGCCTTTGCGATCCTTGATTTCAATCGGTACGATCTCACTCTCGAACGTGCCCGCTTCAATAGCTGCCGCTGCTCTTACGTGACTCTCATAGGCAAAACGATCCTGTTCCTCTCGGGAAATACCATACTGTACAGCCAGCCGTTCTGCCGTCATACCCATATGCTCACCGGTCAGTGAGCAGATCAAACCATCGGACAAAAGAGCGTCCTCCATGGACAAATTGCCGAATTTGCTGCCCCAGCGGTTCTTCACGAGGTAGGGAACACTACTCATGGACTCCACTCCCCCCGCAATCACCACGTCCTCTTGACCTGCTGCTATGGCTAGCGCTCCGTTGCCAATCGCCTTCAATCCTGAACCACACGCTTTGATGACGATGTGACCATAAACATTGCGTGGAAATCTCGCCAGCTGCGAGCTGATACGTGCAGCATTGAGTCCTCCCCCATGTACGTACCCATTACCAAAAATCACTTCATTGACTTGTTCCTTCGGCAAATCAACCTTATTCATCAAGCCTTCCAACACTTGCCGCCCCAGCTCTGTTGCTGGTACGTCACGCAGGCTTTTCCCGAATGCACCCACTGCACTGCGCACACCCGCGACTATGACCACGTCTCTCATGCCACAGCTCCCTTTCGTTTTTACGCCATTACAGTACACGGTTCAAAAATTCTCTCGTACGCTCTTCTTTCGGATTGTTGAAAATTTCTTGGGGTCTAGCCATCTCGATGATCTTGCCTTGATTCATAAACGCCACCCAATCGGCCACTTCCTTGGCGAAGCCCATTTCGTGCGTCACAATAATCATCGTCATCCCTTCTTGTGCGAGCTGCTTCATTGTCTCTAGCACTTCCCCTACTAACTCAGGGTCAAGCGCTGAGGTTGGCTCGTCGAAGAGCATGATCTCTGGCTTCATCGCCAGCGAACGAGCAATTGCCACGCGTTGCTTTTGTCCACCGGAGAGGCTGGACGGGTAAGCGTCCGCTTTTTCAGAAAGACCTACCTTTTGCAGCAGCCGGAGTGCTTCCTGCTTCGTTTCTTCCTTGTCCGCTTTCTTAGCAATCAGCGGTGCCTCCATGATGTTTTCCAGAACCGTTTTATGCGGAAACAGATTGAAGTGCTGGAACACCATGCCTACCTTTTGGCGTACTTTGGTCAAATCATCCTTTTTCGAGTCGATGCTTTTTCCTTCGATATAGATCTCTCCGCCATCCTTGATCTCCAGAAAATTAATGCATCGAATCAATGTGCTTTTCCCCGATCCACTGGCACCGATCAAGACGACGACCTCGCCCTTTCCGACTTGCAGGGTAACATCCTTGAGAACTTCCACTTTTCCGAAGCTTTTCTTCAAATTTTGCACACGTATCATTTCTCTTTGTTTTTCCATCGTCTTTCCCCTCCGCTTTACGCCTCTCCTTTTGCCAGACGCTTCTCCATGATGTGGACCACATACGTAAACGCCATGACAATCACCAAGTAATAGAGCGCCACAATCAAAAAGTACGTCATTTCATCAAAGGTTTCCGCAGACAAGCGGCGGGCCAGTGAGAACAACTCATCCATGGCAATGAAAGCGGCCAGAGACGATTCCTTCAAAGACAAAATAAACTGGTTGCCAAGTGGCGGGATCGATCGTTTCATCGCTTGCGGCAAAATGATCCGACGCATAGTCTGACGAGTGGACATGCCTAGAGACAGCCCTGCCTCCATTTGTCCTTTATCAATCGATTGAATAGAGCCACGGAAAATCTCTGCGATATAGGCTCCACTGTGAATCGCCAGAGCGAGCGCTGCCGACCAAAATTGACCCAGGTCAATGACTTTGTAAAAGCCGAAATACAAAACAAAAATTTGCACGACTAACGGCGTACCGCGAATGATCATGATGTACGCATTGGCTACGAAACGTGCAACTGGAAGCTTGGACACCTTTAACAAGGCGACAAACAATCCGATAATCGAGCCTACGATAACAGAAGCGATCGTCAGCTGAAATGTCAGCAGCAACGGCTTCCAAAAAAACGGCAATGTCCGGAGAAACTCTTCTGTCAGATGGGCAATACTGGGCACTTGATGCCACCCCTCGCTCGTAATGGAATATACTTGTTATACCAACTCACTATTCGGATTTGCTGATGTCGCGATTAAAGTACTTTTCGCTCAATTTGACGTAGGTACCATCATCCATCATTTGCTTGAGCACTTCGTTGACCTTGTTCAGCAATTCCGTATTTCCTTTGCGCACTGCGATTCCATGCTTGACTTCCGATAGTGGCGACCCGCTTTTCTTGAGCTTCAAGCCTTGCCCAATGGCAATCTCCCCTACGACGCTATCAGTAATCACGACATCGTGTTTTCCCTGCTCCAAGGCACGCAGAGCCGTTACATCGCTGTCATACGTTTTGATGTTATCCGTATACTCCCGGGCCATCTTTTCATGTGTAGTACCGAGTGCAACTGCCACTTCCTTGCCTTTTAATCCTTCCAGCGTACTAATAGTCCCATCCGGGCGAACGAACAGTTGACCACCGGACAAATAGTACGGGTCTGCGAAATCAACTTGCTGCTTCCGCTCTTCTGTAATCGCATGGCTGGCAATCGCCGCATCATAGCGTCCTTCCTTTACCCCTGCGATAATGCCGGAAAAAGGCGACGTGACTGGCTTTGGCTCAAGACCCAAGCGCTTGGCGATCTCATTGCCGATCTCGACATCAAATCCGGTCAATTGACCATCCTTGAAGTAGCTGAATGGCTGATATTCACCGGAAGCCGCGTATACAAATACGCCTGCCTCTTTTGTCATAGACGATACATTTCCAGCAGTAGCCCCACCCGCTTGACCTCCCGCACTGTTAGTGGAAGCGCCTTGGCTACATCCGCTTACTAGTAGTGACAACGCGAATACGACTCCTGCGATTGTTTTCCATGTTTTTTTCATCTGTTCCATCCCCCAATTCTTTATGTTCACGCTTACATTTTTCATTACTCTACCATTTGTAAATTTTCTGAAATCATTAGAGGTGCTCCGGTATTCGTGATGACATTTTCCAAGGTGTACGGGTACATTACCTCTGTCAAAAGCAAGCCTCTTTGCGTGACCTCGATAACGGCCCTCTCGGTGATAATGAGATCGACGCAGCCCTTCGCCGTCAGCGGCAATGTGCACTCCCTGCGAATTTTGGGCTCACCTGCCTGATTGACATGGCTCATGAGCACGATTACTTTTTTGGCGTAATAGGCTAGCTCCGCTCCTCCACCAATTCCATGAACGCGTGAGCCAGGAACAATCCAGTTTGCCAGATCTCCTCGGCGATTCACCTGCAAAGCCCCGATAAACGCTGCATCCAGCTTTCTTCTTCGGATCATGCCATACGCTATGGTGCTGTCAAAATACGATGCCCCCGGTACAACGGTAACAGGTGCTCCACCTGCGTTGGAAATATGCTGGTCCTCTTCTCCCTTTAACGGCGTAGGTCCGACTCCCAAGATTCCGTTCACCGAGTGAAACATGACTTGCCATTCATGCGGGATAAAATCAGCGACGAGCTCAGGGATCCCGATCCCCAAGTTTACTGCCATACCGGGAGCGACCTCTTTGGCTGCACGCCACGCAACCATATTTCGCTGATCCATTTCCAACCCCATTAGCTGTTCCCTCCGCCACTTACCACGATATAATCCACAAAAATGCCAGGCGTCACGATTTTATCCGGGTCCAGCTCTCCTGCAGGAACGATCTCCTCCACCTCAGCGATCGTGATATCTGCGGCCATCGCTACTAGCGGATTCAAATTTCTTGCCGCCTTGTCATAAACGAGATTACCATAGGTGTCCGCTTGTTTTGCATAGACGATCCCTACCTCCGCTGTAAGAGCAGCTTCAATCTGACAAGTTCTTCCGGCAAAGGCAAACGGCTCTGCTCCCTCCACTCGCTCTCCTCTCACATGCGCATCTACAATGATTCCCGGAATGCCAACACCTCCTGCCCGAATCTTTTCTGCGAAAATTCCTTGTGGACAAAATGTCACTTCCAGCATCCCGTCCATCATTTGTTGACCTGCTTCGGGATTGGAGCCAATATGTGTGGTTATCAGCCGCCTCACCCGTCCATGACTGATCAGCTTTCCGATTCCGATTTCCGGATACCCCGCATCAATTCCGATGAGTGTCAAGCTTTGCACGCCTTTGTGCAAGATCGCATCAATCAAGTGTGCGGGGGAGCCAATCGTGCCGAATCCGCCATACATCAGCCGGGTGCCATCCAGAACATGCTCCACTGCTTGTTCGTGCGTCACCAGTTTTGATAACATCGCATGCATTTCCTTATCTCTTATTCTTGGGTAAATCGCTTACGTCCCACTATGTAATAGCAACTCTTGTGCCAAGCCTCAAAATGGCAAGAAAACGCAATCAAGCTAAAAGCAATCCTCTCTTGGTGAGTCGAAGTAGACTCACTTTTGAATCGAAAAGTAGGAAAAGTCTAACTTTTCGCTTGAATCTATTTCGACTCAACTATTTTTAATTTCGATTCACTATACAACGGTCAATTTGATCTTGTACAATCAGTTGAAAAACCGGGGAGCTACTCAACATGGAAAAAGCTGCGGAGATACTAGCATTGTCTTCTGTTGATCGTTTTATTGACATCCTGAACACACTGGCAGATGGCATATTCATTGCTGATGCGCAGGGAACTACTCTATGGTTAAACAATGCCAGTGAAAACCTGTGTGGTCTACCAAAAGCCGAACTCATCGGGCAAAACGTATCCGACCTCGAAGAAATGGGGATTTTCAGTCCTTCAGTCACCCGCTTGGTTTTGGAAACGGGAAAACCGACCACAACCATTCAACTCGTCAATAGTAAAGGGAAGTTCCTGGTGACCGGGCATATCATCCCGGATGAGGATGGGAGACCGGAGCTGATCGTTTCCCACTCACGTGATATCACAGAGGCAGCCCGTGCCAGTTCGCAGTTGGAAGAGACGGTCGCTTTGCTTAAGCGGTACAGCGAAGAGATTCAGCTCATGAAATGGGAAGCGAGCCAGAGTTCCTCCCAAACCATGATTGGCAACAGCCGTTCCTATCTCGCCCTGCTGGAATTAATGAAAAAAGCAGCCCCTGTCGACACGACCGTGTTTATTACAGGTGAAACAGGCGTAGGAAAAAGCTATCTTGCGGAGCAAATCCACCAGTTGAGCGGACGAAGAAGTGGGCCGTTCGTCCACGTCAACTGTAGCGCCATTCCCGAAACCTTGATTGAGTCAGAGCTGTTCGGCTACCACAAAGGGGCATTTACGGGGGCGAGTCACTCGGGGAAAATCGGATTAGTGAAAATGGCGGACAAAGGGACGCTTTTCTTGGACGAAATCAGCGAGCTTCCCTACCACTTGCAATCGAAATTATTACTGCTCCTGCAAAACAAAACGTTTATGCCGATCGGTGGCACCAAAACATACACAGCTGACATCCGCATCATAACGGCAACCAATGCCAACCTTCAGGAGCTCGTGCGGTTGGGCAAATTCAGACATGACCTGTACTATCGCCTTAATATTTTGCCAATCAATGTTCCGCCATTACGGGAGAGAAAGGACGATATTTTCCCGCTACTCCACCATAATTTACAGCGATTCAATAGCAAGCATAACCAGAAACGGCGTTTTTCGCCGGAAGCTCTGGATGTTTTGCATCAATACGAATGGCCTGGGAATGTGCGGGAGTTGGAAAATCTGGTAGAGCGGATCGTTATTACATCCAAGCTGGATGAAATTCAAGTCAGTGATTTGCCAGAAGAACTACGGAGTATTCGGGAGCTGGAGGAAGGAATTCTTTCACTCGGTTCTCTTTCTCTTACAGAGAGGATGGAGAAAATTGAGATGGAATTTATTCTGCAAGCTTTGCGCACACACAAAACGACTCGCAAAACAGCAGCGGCCCTCGGCATAACCCAGTCCCTACTTATGCGGCGGATTAAAAAGTATGGGATTCAACTGGATTCTGAGGAAGAATGATTGGGAAGCTGAGTCAACATTGTGGAGGAGAAGAAAAAGCACAAGTCTCTTCGACTCTGACACGCCCGCAAGGGTGATTGACTGCCCGTCTCCACTTCAAAAAGGGGACCGTCGAGCCAAAGCCACCCTACGGGCGGACGTTTCTCAGGGAAGAAGTGTTCGACAAGCGTGGTCCCCTTTTTGCAGTTCCGACTGGGTAGGCGTTGTCAAGGTCTGCGAGCCCTGTGCTTTTTCTTCTCACCAGCTTTGTTGGTTCATATTGGCATAAAAAAGGAGCGCTATCTCGCAGCGCTCCTTTTCTTTCTTGGATTACTCCTCAATCTTCTTCGCTTTTTTGCCAAACCACGTATTTGCAACTAGCTCGACTACTTGCTTCGGCAATGATTGTGGTGCTTGTATTTCCGTTCCAGCCTTGTCCACTGTGCGATACAGCAAAGCTTTGTCATCTGCTGGGTCAGACATGGTTTGTAGTGTCCACTCGCCGATTTGTCCGGCGTTTGTCCACTCCTCGATCATCAGCTGATACTCCCCTGGAGCCAGCTCGATGTAATCCTCGTCTGTCACATCCACAATCGCATATCCATCATGCTCGATTTCAGCATCGTATGTATTTCCGTTCGCCGCTTTGTACAGAGCGAGCTCCTCCGGGTTGTTCAAGTTTTCTGTAAGATGAGTAAAATCCGCAATCGTCACCTTAATACGCTTTTTCATAGGTACCCCTCCCGTGTTGAACACATCATTTCACACTCTACCACAACATGGTCAGCCCTGCCAATTGTCTCTGAGCAGATGAACATGTTTGATTTCTTCGATATGTCCCCCTTCTGAGCCTCTCGCCGTTTCCAGAACGATGGGAAGTCCTTGCAATTCGGGTGTTTGCAAAAAGGTGGCAATGGCTGCATCACCGATCATCCCTTTTCCGATGGAGGCATGCCGATCTCGAAAGGAACCACTCGGATAGACGGAATCGTTCAGATGAACGGCACGCAAGCTCGTAAAATAATCGAGCGCTCGCATCCGGTCCGCTACTTCCCCCCAATCATTCCCTTTCCACAATCCACTGGCAAATGCATGACACGTATCCAGGCAAAAGCCTACCTTCTGTGGCTCAGCAAACAATTGTCGAACCTGCGTAAGCTCTTCGAGTGTCGTGCCCATGCGGTTGCCTTGTCCGGCATTGTTTTCGATTAACAGCTGGGCTTTTCCATTCCAGCCATCCAGTATTTGATTGACCATCTGGATCATGATTTTGTAACCGGTAAGTACATCAGCGCCTTTATACTGCCCAAAATGAACGACCACGCCCAACGCTCCACAAGCTTCGGCAATTTCAAGGTCATTTCGTACGGAGCCCACCGTGACTGCGAATAGCTCCTGCTCCTCGACGCAAAGATTCACCGGGTATGGCGTATGAGCAATCGACAGCATGCCGTTTTGCTGACAAAAAGCGCGACACCGCTCTGCGTCCCGGACATCGAATTGCTTGACACCTAAGCTTCGCGGGTTTTTCGGGAAAAATTGAAAGGATAAGGCTCCTTCTTTGTAGGCAGTTCTCGCCGCCTCCTCGTACCCATGACGAATACTGACATGACAACCGATTTGCAAAGTAATCCCGCCCTTCTCTCGCTCCTTATCATTTTTCCCTCTGACCCTTCTTCTCAATCGAGCACTTGCGCTTCCCTGTCAGATCGAATAAACTAAAACAAAACCGAACGTTCAGTCTAGAAGAAGGAGCTTTTAAAAAATGTCAAAGCGCCGTCTCGATGGGGAGAAAACCAAACAACATATCGTAGAGAAAGCCACCGAGTTATTTTCTCAGAAAGGCTATTCAGCCACTTCCATTGAGGACATTTGCCAAGCAACTGGAGCGAGTAAGGGCAGCCTCTATTACCACTTCAAAAACAAGGAGCAGTTGTTCCTGTATTTGCTTGAAAAGCAGTACAACGAATGGGTAGATCTGTGGCAGGAAAAAGAAAAAGAATTCGAGACATCCATCGATAAACTGTACGGCTTAGCTGCTTTTTTCTTGGAGGATTTTTTGTCCCACCCTTTAAAAAAAGCAGGTGAAGAGTTCTCCGGTAGCCAGCTCGCCGATCCAGTCATTTTGGAACAAGTGCTGGAAATGCTTGGCTCCACGTATACCCTCTATACTTCACTCTTCCAAGAAGGAATCGACCGAGGCGAGTTCGCCCCATGCGATCCCGAAGAAATGGCGATGATACTGGAAGGGCTCATGAACGGAATCATCAATGTAGGTTATCGAATGGAAGACGAGCGTCTTCATGCTCTGCTGAAAAGGAGCATTGACGTTTTGCTGCATGGCATTATTGCCAAGTAGCATTTTTTTCAACTTTTATTAGACCGGACGTTCGGTATATTTTTATCGGGAGTGATATGACCCATGAAAGGTCTCTGGGGAAACAAAGTTTTTCTCACCGTCTTTATCTCGGATACATTAGAAAATATCGGTATATGGATACGTAACATGGCCTTGCTCTACTATGTGATGGAGACGAGCGGCAACAATCCGACCGCTGTATCGCTCTTGACCGCCATCGAGCTTGCACCGATCTTCGTTTTTTCGATAATTGGCGGGGCATTGGCTGATCGCTGGAATCCGAAGCGAACGATGATAGCCGGGAACCTGTTAAGCGCCCTCTCTGTTTTGGTCATCGTGTATTTGCTCTGGCAAGGGATGTGGATCGCTGTATTCTTTGCGACATTTATCTCGGCTATCGCGTCTCAGTTCTCCCAACCTTCTTCTGCCAAGATGATGAAGCGCCATATTCCTGATGAACACGTTGCAGCAGCGGTGTCTATTTCTCAAAGTACGGGTTCGATTTTTCTGCTGGTTGGCCCGATTGTTGGTACCTTTTTCTTTGAGCAGTGGGGCATCTACCCTTCCCTGTTAACGATGGCCGGCCTGTTCTTCGTCTCGGCACTGATCTTGCTGATACTTCCTACCTCAACTGCCAGTGCAACAGAGGAAGGCGGAACTCTCCTTTCTGAGATTAAAGCAGGCTTTACCTATGTAAAAAAGCGACCAGCCTTGCGCGGACTCGCCGTTACCTTTGCGTGTCTGGGGTTAGCCTCGGGTATTATCAATTCGTTGGAGGTATTTGTCGTCACAGATCGTCTTTTACTCTCCAAGGAAGCCATTCAGTGGTTTAATGCGTTAGACGGATTAGGTTTGTTGTTAGGCGGCATTTTGGCTTCCGTTTATCTGGAGCGCCTGAATGGTCGCTGGGTCATTATAGGTGGATTGATATTCTTCGCTCTCACTGTCGCCGTAGAAGTTCTCTCTGTTTGGGTATACGTAACCGCAGCGATGCGCTTTTTCACCGGAATTGGGATGGCATTTTTACAAATTGTGATCGGTATGTTCATGATCAAGCTCGTGGATGAAGCGTATATCGGACGGGTGAATGGAACGATTTCACCGCTCATGGTCGGACTCATGATGGTCGGTTCCTTTGTGGCAGGTCCGCTCATGCAGATGACCTCTTTAATTACGATATTTCTAATCGCATCTGTCATCCTTCTGCTCACTGCATGGGGATGTAGACGAATTAAGTGGGATTTTGCCGAGGTTTCACAAGATGGCGCTAACCATCTTCACGAACACAAACAAGCGCAAACTCTATCGTAAGAGAATGCGCCCAAGCAAAAAGGCTGTCCACCAAGCGGACAGCTTTTTCTAGTAAAATGCTATGTTTTCACAATGAGGAGTGGTGTTTTCGTACGATGAATCGTTTTAAATGTAACACTGCCAAGCAGCGTACCTGCCACTGCACCTTGGCCATGATGACCGAGCACAACCAGTCCAGCATCGATTTCTTCAGCCGTCTGGCGGATCACAGTAGCTGGATCTCCAACCACGACCTTGCTTTCAAAAGGAAGCGATGCAGCTTCGAGCAGCTCCTCGCAAGGTTTTAACGTTTCACGTCCCCAGCCTTCGAGTGTATTCATGTTATCCCAGCCTACGCCATACACACCTGCGTATGTGACGGGTGGGATGACAACGGACAGGAGCGTATACGATACATCCGGGAGGTGCTGCCCCATCTCGATGGCTTTTTTGGCGGCTTCCATCGAATGATCGGAGCCATCTACTGCAATGAGTACTTTATTCCATGGGAAGCGGCTCTCATCTGTCTCCTCCGCAATGAGGAATACCGGAACTTTGACATCGTGGAGTGTCGGATAGCTGACGCTTTGCAATAAGAAACCCGTAATACGACCGTAGCCATGTGTTCCCATTACGATGGCAGCATAGTCATTCGCTGCGTGCTTCGCAATGACTTCATGCGGCTCTCCGAACTCAATCTCTAGTTCATACGAGATTCCGGCTTCTTCTACGATCGCCAGGAATTTTTTCAGATCATCTCTTGCTTCATCCAATTGAAAATCTTCTACGACATCTCGTCCCAACCTTCTGACAACATTGCGTGAAGGGAACGGCGAAATGGCATGAAGTAATGTGATATCATGCTTATTTTTGGCGTAGGCCAGCGCGAAGCGGACCGCCTGAATGGACTGCGCAGAGAAATCGACAGGGACTAGAATACGGGACATAATGACACGTCCTTCCTCTTTTTCATCTGGCAAATGTGGTGTAGCTCTAGGTATCCATCTGCCTTGAGTCCATTGTAGCCCTGTGAGCCCTACGTGTATGTAGGGGTTTTCCCTGATCTTGGTAGGGATATTCCCTGATAGGGAGTCCTAGTCCATGACAGCTGTGATAAATATAGTAGGCTTTTCACTCAAATCAATATCCGTGATCTCATGATCATCCACCATTCGCCGATTCGCCTGCTGGTCTCTTCGAATGACCCGAACGACTGGGCGAGAAGGCAACCCTCTATTTTGGTCAATGATCACACCGATCTCTCCTGTCGACAGCTTCAGCGAGGTTCCTGTCGGGTACAAGGCAATCGATCGCAAAAAGTGAATGACCATTTTATGGTCAAAGCGCTTCTCCGCGAGCCCCATCACTTTTTCGCAAGCTTCATACGCAGGCAACGTCTCTTCTTCCTCTGAAAAAGGAGAGATGAGATTATCATAGTAGTTACAAATCGCAACAATCTTGGCGAAATCATGAATCTCATCGCCAGTCAATCCCCGTGGCTGACCACTACCATCCACCCATTCATGATGCTGCAAAGGAACGTGTGCAGAGACAATGCTCATCTCATGTTTTTTTCGCAACAGATCAAAGCCCAGCCACGTATGATGATTGGTCTTGCTGTTCTTTTTGTAGGCTGGGGCTTCCTTGTCGACTGACAGCTTTCCAATGTCATGCAAGAGGGCTCCAATGGCGAGCTCTTTTAATTGGGCTGTATTATAGCCTAATCCTACGCCCATTACTGTCGCCATCATGCACACATTCAAGGAATGAATGTACATTGCGTTGTCGGTCGTGCGAATTTCTCCCAGATTCAAGAGTACGCGACGATTTCTCAAGGTTTCGTCGATAATACTTCCCACTGATTTTTGAATACCGCGGACATCAAAATTTTTTCCAGTCTGCACACACGAAATCGCTTGTGACAGATTGCGGATCGCGTCCTTCCGAGTGGTCTCCGTGACGACCTCCTGCTCTTTCACTTCATCGAGTAGCGGGTCTTTGATGCTTAACATCGTGACGCCAAACCGACGCAATTTATTAATCATTCCGACAGTCAGCTGGACACCTGTATGCAAGAGCGTCAAGCCCTCGCTTGTATAAATGCTTCGAGCCAAAACGTCTCCTGGCTCTACTAGGTCTACATTCACATATTTCATGGGGTCTTTCCTCCTGATTCCATCCTCCCCTGATGCTTCTTCCCTATCTTCGCTTTGGAAAAACCTGTTTCGCTCGTTTTTGATGAAAAAACATCCACGGGACAGCTGTCTCCTCATTTTTCACCTGTTCCTTCCAAGACCAAGCCAAGTACAAAGCTCAGAAAATTGGGTACGTGCATCCTGGTAGCCTTGTCTGTAATAATGCTCCAGCTTCTCCTCTTGACGTTCAAAACCTCGTAGAAAGGTACCTATTGGTGGTGCGATAACAAACGCTCTGCCTTCCTTCTGCATCTCTTTGACCTGCTCAATTGCCTCGCAATAGATGCGAAAATGACGAATGAATGCTTGGCACAAGCTCGTACTTCTGGAAAATAGACCCTCGACACGCGAAAACCTGCGCATCCACTCACTTGGCGGACAAGAAGAGGTCAGCACAATAATATGTTTTTGATTGCCATCAAGCATGGACTTCATGAAAGGTACCGGATGCACGATGCCTCCATCCCATAGCTTACGTCCGTTGATCGTAACCTTGGGTGATAGAAACGGAAGACTGCACGAAGCCCGAATCACATGGAAAATATCCTCACAGTCGTCTTTCGTAAAGTAAACGGCTTCCCCTGTCGCGCAATCCGTTGTGACGACAACAAACTGTTCCTTCGCTTCGTGAAACCGATCAAAGGCGAAAGGCTCCAGCTTGTATGGCATCTCATTGAAAATAAAATCCATGCCAAACAACGAGCGTTTCGTGATCAAATTTTTATAGTGAAAGTACCGGGGATCGTGAATGTATTTCGTATGATAAATCTTGCCCAATCCGCGCTGCCTCGCCAAGTATGCCGCTCCATTGCACGCACCTGCTGACACGGCAATCACATACGGGATGTAAAGCTCCTGCTCCATAAAGTAATCCAGTACGCCAGCGGTATAAATCCCACGGCTTCCCCCTCCCTGCAAAACGAGCCCGACCTTTTCCATATCAATCACCTATTTTGATGTCGTTTACCTGTATTATGAATGGTTAACCAATGAAACATGCAGGGCGGGATCGTGCCAATTAAAAAACGACCCTCAAACGGGGTCGCCACTCAATCGTCTTTTTTCATCATGCTGTACTGATCACGGACCATTGCTACGTTTTCTCCTTGCTGCGTTAACTCCAGCTTATAAAGGATAACGGCAAGTACCGCTGCATAAATCAAAGTTAATTCCCCGGTATTGACAGGCTCTCGAAAGTAGCTCCCGATCATCTCATAGCCTTTTCGCTTATAGGATTCGGTATCTTCCACTTCCAGTGCTTCACATAGCTCTTCAATCAGATCATCCAGTGCCAGCCTTGCTCGTTCATAGACATCTGGCTGGTCATGTGATAAAGCGTCTGACTCTTTGGTCGTACCCACTTACCCCTCCTCCTTCTACTCCTAGAGTGGGGCACGTGGAGAGGCTTTATGCAGATTCTTGTTCTGTTTTCTTCGCAGATGGAGCTCGGATTCCTGTCAACGCCTGAAACAGTACGCGTTGGTATTTCATCTCGGCATCCGGATCAGGCCGATCCAGTAGTGTCCCGAGCACAGCACCTAAAAAGCCGAGTGGTATGGAGACCAATCCAGGATTCGTCAGTGGAAAAAGTGGCTCCGCACGGATAAGTCCGGTGAGGGGATGCATAACAGTCGGTCCTAAAATGACAAGGACTACTGATGCCGTTAACCCTGTCAGGACGCCACAAATCGCTCCTCTCACGGTAAACCGCTTCCAATACAACGTAAACAATAGCAGTGGCAAATTCGATGATGCTGCTACCGCAAACGTCAGCGCAACGAGAATCGCCACGTTCATTTTTTCTGCACCGATAGCCAACCAAATGGAGATCACGCCCACCGCAACTGACGAAAGCTTTGCCATGGTGACCTGTTCTTTTTCTGATGCCACCCCTCGTCTGATCAGATGACTGTAGACATCATGCGCGAACGCAGAAGAAGCGGAGAGCACGAGTCCTGTCACGACAGCCAATATCGTCGCGAAGGCAACAGCAGCAATATACGCCATCAAAAACTCTCCACCTAGTGCATCCGCCAAGAGCGTGACGGTCAGATTCCCCCCGAAGCCCACATTTTTCAATGCCTCGTAGCCTACAAACGTGCTCGCCCCGAACCCGAGGAAGATCGTCATCAAATAAAAGGCGCCGATGACCCAGGTAGCGGTGTAAATCGAATTACGAGTCGTCTTTGCGTCCTTGACTGTGAATAACCGGGAGATAATATGGGGGAGTCCAGCGGTACCGAGAATCAAGGCCAGATGCAGGGAGATCGTTTCCAGCGGATCATGAAGTTGATTACCCGGCTGTAAGAACTGTTCCTGAAGAGGTGTAATCGTACTCACATGTGAAAACATTTCAGAGAAGCTCCAATCAAAACGGGCAAACACGATCAGACTTAGGATCAATGTTCCTGTCAGGAGCAAAATCGCTTTAATAATCTGAACCCAGGAGGTCGCCACCATCCCGCCGAACACCACGTAAAATGTCATCAGGCTCCCGACAATCAGGACAGCTGTATCATAACGAACTCCCAATAAATAATGAATGAGGGCACCTGCCCCAACTAATTGCGCCAGCATGTAAAAAATCGTAATTAATAGAGTCGTACAAGCAACAACGCCACGCAGCCAAAGACTGTCAAACCTGACGGCAATCGCGTCTGCCAACGTATAACGCCCCAAATTATGCAACGGCTCCGCAACTAAAAACAAAATAATCAGATAAGAGACAAAAAAGCCAATCGCATACACGAACCCGTCAAAGCCGTACATCGCAATCGTTCCCGCAATCCCCAAAAACGAGGCAGCACTCATGTAATCCCCTGCGATGGCAATGCCATTTTGTAACCCGTTCAAGCGATTTCCTGCTGCATAGAAGTCTTTCGTCGTCCCCGTCTGTTTGGCAGCCGAATAAGTGATGGCCATCGTTCCGATAATGACGGCAAGGAAAAAGATGATCGTCGTCACGGACAATACCTCTCCCTTCTTGCAAAAATAAAAAAAGACCAGGGGTTAACCCCAGCCTTCTCTTTGTGGCATGAGCTTCCTACGTTTACTGTTTCTACGCTGAATCTTTCATTCCTGTATTCGCTTTCACCAAAATTTCATCGTACTTCTTATCATCACGGGAGCTGGACAACAAGGTTCCGATCCATGCTGCCAAAAACCCTAACGGGATCGAGACAATGCCCGGATTCGGCAACGGGAACAGCGCTTCGCCGACCAAAATGGCTTTACCAGCTACCGGATTCCAAACATTCGGACTCAACGCAACCAGAATGAGAGAGCTGAACAAACCGACGAGCATCCCGCTGATTGCTCCTGCCGTATTGAACCTTTTCCAGAAGATCGTGAACAAAATCACTGGTAGATTTGCACTTGCCGCTACTGCGAAAGCTAGCGCAACAAGGAAAGCCACGTTCAGATTTTGCGCAAACAAGGCGAGCAAGATGGAGACAATCGAGACACCCACAGACGCCCACTTGGCCATCTTCATTTGCTCCTTTTCTGTTGCTTTTCCTTGGCGTAATACGTGTCCGTAAAAGTCGTGCGCAAAGGCAGAAGCCGCAGTCAGCACCAGCCCAGCCACTACCGCGAGAATGGTAGCAAAGGCAACCGCAGATACAAAGGCGAACAAGAAATTGCCGCCTAGTGCTTGCGCAAGCAGTGGAGCTCCCATATTACCTGCGGGGTCCATATTCCCCGCTCCTACAAACGCTGCCGCCCCGAAGCCGAGGAAGATCGTCATAACATAGAAGGCACCAATGATCCACGTCGCGTACACAACCGATTTGCGAGCTGTCGTAGCATCTTTTACGGTGAAGAAACGAATCAAAATATGCGGCAATCCAGCTGTTCCGAGCACAAGTGCGAGATTCAGTGAAATAGTATCGAGTCCCACTTTAAACTTGTTGCCAGGATTGAGGAATTGATCTCCCAATGGTGTCGCTGCCTTCATTTGCTCGAACATTTTCAAGAGATTAAAATCGAATTTGGCAAAAACCATCATAGAGATGATGAATGTCCCGATCATCAACAATACCGCTTTGACGATCTGCACCCACGAGGTTGCCGTCATCCCGCCGAACACGACGTAGATCGTCATCAATGCCCCTACGATCAAAACAGATGTCGTGTAATCCAGCCCCAAGAGCAGCTTGATCAAGGCCCCTGCTCCGACCAATTGCGCGATCATATAAAAAATCGAGATCGCAATCGAATTGAGAGCAGCGACACCACGAACCTTTTTATTGTCAAAACGCGCGGCTATCATATCAGCCATCGTGTATTTTCCTAAATTACGCAAAGGCTCTGCTACCAAGTAGAGCACAACGAGATACGCGACAAGAAAGCCGATACTGTAGAAGAAGCCATCAAATCCGCTCAAGGCAATCATCCCGGCAATTCCCAGGAAGGAAGCAGCGGACATGTAATCTCCCGCAATCGCGAGGCCGTTTTGCCAACCCGTCAAGCCTCCTCCAGCGGTATAAAACTCACTAGTCGTGTTCGTCTTTTTCGAAGCGTAAAAGGTGATGACAAGTGTCAAAAGAACAATGACGAGAAAGAGTAAAAATGCAGTAACGTTCATTAGCTCCTTCCACCTGCCTCTTGTTTGATTTTCTCAACGAGTTGATCAAACTGCTCTGCCCGCCTGGTGTACAGAATACAGAGGCCCCATGTCATGACGAACTGAGCAAAGGCAAATACCCACGCCCACGAAATGGCTCCAAACGCTGGTTGATTCAGTACAGTGAAGTAGGAGGTTAAAATCGGAAGGGTGAAGTAAAACACGAAGAAAAAAATAGAAGATGGCAAAATAAACGCTTTTTTTCTTCTCAAGAGCTCTTTGAAAGTGGCTGACTGAATCACTGCTGCATAATCAACAGCTTGCTTCTTCTGATCCTCGGCTTTTTTGGCCGAAGCGGATTTGCCCATGGGAACCTCCCCCTCATCTACAGAAATGTAAGCGCTTCCTACATTGTAGAGAATCCTTTTCTAACCGTGTATTTTTCTGCGTAAGATGTCGGGGAGAGTGTGTCAGTGGCAGATTTTTAACCACGATCTGCAAACGATGGATCACCAGGCTTATTCCTCGAGACGTTTGAGCAAATCCTTAGCGGAGGTACGAGATACGGGAATACGCGGTCTTCCTTCCCCCTTCAAAATCAGGTTGTAGGCACCGTTGAACCATGGTTCGAGCTCGCTCACGAATTGAAGATTGACCAAATAGCTTTTGTGGGTACGGAAAAAGTCGTATGCGAAAAGCTTATCCGCTAGTTGTGTCAGGGTCATCCGCGTCAAGTACGTCGCCGTTTGGGTGACGATTTGCACATATCGCTCCTCCCGCACCGCATAGACAATCGTCGCTGGATCAATGACCACTAATCTGCTATTGTCTTCTACCAACAGCTTGGTTCGTTTTGTCTGGACAGGCTCTACTTTCGCCTTGACCAGACGCTCGCGTATCCTTTGCATCGTTTCTACCAGCCGTTTGGGTTCCGTAGGCTTTAACAAATAATCGACGGCGTACAGCTTAAACGCATCGATGGCAAATTCCTCATACGCGGTACAAAAAACGATGAGGGGGTGCTGCTTGCGTGATGCGAGCATTCTTGCTGCCTGTGCCCCTTCCAGCTCAGGCATTTTCATGTCGAGGAAGACGACATCCGGTTCGTGCACATCGACCATTTCCAACAGCTCTCGGCCGTTAGTGGCATAGGGCAGCAATTCTACATCTCCTTCTTGGAGCAGTAAATAGCTCAGTTCTTCGCGTGCTAGTCGCTCGTCTTCTGCAATCATGACGCGTATTGGCATCAGGCACTCACCTCTTTTGTAATCGGAATGGTAAAGGTAATCGTACTGCCGCCTTCTTGTTTATTGGCAAAATGAAGTTGGGCATCTTGTCCGCACAAGCTGATCAGGCGTTGGTTAACATTATGGATGCCAATTCCGTTGCCCTCCTTACTCTCCATAGGCACCTTTCCCAGAACTGGCAGCAGGTCGTCGGGAAAGCCTTCGCCATTATCTTCGATTTGAAAAACAACGTGCACATCCTGCCGTTTCACATGGAGGATGATCTCACCACCGTTCGTGATGTCGCGAACACCATGCTGAATGCAATTCTCAAATAACGGCTGCAACGTGCCAGGAGGAATAAGGGCCTCCTCTACCCCCGCATCAATGATGGTGCGAACGGCGAATTGCTCGGAAAATCTGATTTTGATAATTTCCAAATAAGCATGCAGGTGATCCAACTCCTGTCTCACGGTGACAAGCGGACTCGCTGTGAGCTTCAGGTTGAATCGCATGAACACGCCAAGCTGAATGGTCATATGCCGGGCTAGCTGCGGATCAATTCGTATCAAGGTCACAATGGAATTCAACGTGTTGAACAAAAAGTGAGGATGAATCTGAGCCTGTAGCATCCGCAACTCTGCGTCCTTCATTAACCCTTTCATTTGCTCCGTGAGAGATAGGGTCAATTGATTGGAGATCAGGTTGCCAAGCCCTTTTGCTAGTGCTTCCTGGACTTTTCCTATTTGTTGCGGCCTCCGATAATAGAGTTTGATCAGACCAACGACGCTGTCCCCCTCTTTAATCGGCACGAGAATCGCTGCATGCAGGTTACAATTTTTGCGCTTGCACCCTATGCTCTCTCGCGTCAATCCCTTGTCGATTCCACCGCTATACAGAGCCCGCTTATCGAGCTCACTATTGAGCGCTTCTCCCGGATGATGATGATCTGCCCCCACTCCCACGTGCGCAAGGAGCCGTTCTCGATCGGTTACAGCAACGGCTGCTGCTTTCGTTTCTTTTTGTAAGACGAGGGCTGCTGACTGAGCTGTCTGCGGTGTAAGCCCCCTTTTCAGGTGTGGCAAAATTCTTTCTGCTATCGTAAAGGAACGCTCCGCCTCAATGGCAGCCGAACGTTCTGCCTCTTGCAAGGCAACCCGTATCATCGTCGTAAAAATTGCAATCGAAACGCTGTTCGTCAGCACCATCGGAATCCCAATCACGTTGACCATGGTTCGCGCCAATTCTGGCGGAGCTGCCATGATCAATAAAAGCGACATCTGAATAATGGGCGCGAACATGCCGATGAACATGGCTTTGGAAGGAGAAATAACCCGCTCCTGCGAGAAAAAACGCGCTACGTATCCTGCCAGCAACCCCGTGATCGGGATCGACAAGCCCATCGGTGCTGCGGCGAATCCTCCCAATTGGAAGACATGAAGCCCAGCAATGACACCTGCCCCCAGTCCAACGAGAGGTCCTCCTAGCAAACCTCCAATAACGACTCCTACCAAAGTAGAATTGGCGATAATTTCGTCATAAGACAAGCGAAATATCCAAAACGCAGGAAGATAGCTATCCCCTTGCACGACCACTCCTGCATATGTACCCGCAATCCCAAACAACCCGAACATCACGGAAAATGCGATTGACGTCCCTACGTGCAATTCGCGGTCTAAAAGCTGGCGAAACAATGGTGTCCTTGTCAAAATAAATGCCAGCGTTAAAAGAATGCCCATTCTTTCAATGAGCAATAACGTGAGATTGTCCACCGCAGCCTCCCTTATTTCAAATCTTCTATAAATTCCGCATATTACCCTCGATTCCCTGCTGGACAGACAACCTCGCTAGGCTGATTGCATACGCTGTGTGTGCAATGCTTCAGGAGAAGGGTGATCATGCCATGTGTGGAATTGTAGGATGGATTGATTGGGAAAAGGACTTATCTGGTGAACGTGATGTGCTGCAAAAAATGACCCAATGCCTCAAGGATCGAGGCCCTGATGCAGAAGGCTTTTGGCTGACTCCTCGCGCGGCCCTCGGTCATCGCCGCCTTGTGGTCGTAGACCCTGCTGGCGGACAGCAGCCTATGTCGGCTCTCAAAAACAAACATGCCTGCACCATGATTTACAATGGTGAATTGTATAATACCGAGGATTTGCGAGCAGAACTGCTTGCTTGCGGACATACCTTTCAATCTCACTCGGATACAGAGGTACTTTTGCACACGTATTTGGAGTGGGGGCCAGATTGTCTGTCAAAGCTAAACGGCATCTTTGCTTTTGCGATCTGGGACGAACGCGAACAAAGATTGTTTGTCGGCCGTGACCGTATGGGGGTTAAGCCGCTGTTTTATGCGCAAAGAGGCCGTTCATTTCTGCTGGCCTCCGAGCTAAAAGCCTTGCTCGCTCACCCTGAAGTCAAACCAGAGCTCTCTCGTGAAGGCTTGGCAGAGGTTTTCGGAATCAGTCCCGCTCGTACGCCTGGCCATGGTGTTTTTCACAATGTACACGAGGTTCGGCCCGGCTCCTATCTGTTGGTGACGCGTGATAACGTCAAGCAAAAACGCTATTGGCAGCTCGAAAGCCACCCACATACGGATGACCTAAAGACAACTGCGGAACGTGTCAGGGAGTTAGTCACGGATTCGATTGAACGCCAATTGGTTGCGGATGTGCCCATTTCGACCCTCTTGTCAGGCGGGTTAGACTCGAGTATTATCACAGCTGTTGCGGCAGATCATTTTCAAAAAACAGGCCGTGGAACCCTGCACAGCTACTCCATTGATTACGTAGACAACCGAAAACATTTCAAGGCAAGTACTTTTCAACCGAATGAGGATGAACCTTATGTGCAGCTTGTTACAAAGTTTCTCGGAACCCAGCACCACACAATTGAGTTTGACACAGACGATTTGATTGAATCCCTGAAAACAGCGACACTCGCCCGCGACTTGCCGGGGATGGCTGATGTGGATGCGTCGCTTTACCTGTTTTGCCGAGAAATAAAAAAAGAGACAACCGTCGTCCTCTCAGGAGAATGTGCAGATGAAGTATTTGGCGGGTATCCGTGGTTTCATCGCGAGGAACTGCTGAATGCCGGAACGTTCCCATGGTCGAGAGCGACGAAAGAACGTGCCTCCTGGCTATCCCCTGATCTTCGTGATTGGGTCAAACCCGAGGAATACGTTGCCATGCGGTATGAGGAATCCCTCGATGAAGTCCCTCATCTTCCAGGCGAAGATCCCATTGAAGCTCGCCGACGGGAAATGTTTTATTTGAATATAACGTGGTTCATGAACACGCTGTTGGATCGCAAAGACCGAATGAGTATGGCGGCCAGTCTGGAAGCGCGCGTCCCGTTCTGTGACCATCGCATCGTGGAATACGTCTGGAACATCCCTTGGGATATGAAGACGCACGGGAATCGGGAAAAAGGAATTTTGCGAAAAGCCATGGAAGGAATCTTGCCTGATGAGGTTTTGTATCGCAAGAAAAGCCCGTACCCGAAAACACACAATCCCGCCTATACGGAAGCCGTTCGCTCTTGGCTGCTGGATATAGTAAACGACTCTTCCTCTCCACTACTTCAACTGGTAGATGTTCCAACGATTCGAAAAATTGCCGAGTCAGATGCACAGGCTTCGAGCATTCCGTTTTTCGGTCAGCTCATGAGTACACCCCAATTGTTCGCCTATCTCGGTCAACTGGATTATTGGCTGCGGGAATACCGTGTTTCCATTCGTGCCTAACTATATTACAAAAGCTCCTCGCCCCTTATGTTTCGGGGGAATTGAGGAGCTTTTCGTTACTTTTTGGTTCTTCCCCGTTGCTTGGTTCTACGTACGGGTTGTGCCTTCGGGTTGAGGGGTATGGTAGCAAGAGATTGATATCTCAGATCAAACTGCTCGCCTGAGCGTTTCATGATCGTGAACGTTTTGGTTGCGCCGACTCGGATCAACCGGTAGTCCACTCTTGTTTTTTTCCCTCCCCCGCTCAGTATCGCAGCCACGGTCCGATGATCCGGCAGATTCACTTTTATCTGCAACGACAACACGGTTGCAGGAAAAGTTGGGATGTCACGATAAGGAACACAGAGCTTTCCTTTTAGCATCCGCAAATGGAGATTCCGAATCATCACTTCCGTCAATTGCTTCCCCCAATACCGGCGGAAAATACGGGAAATTTTTCGTTTGGTGTTATATTTTTCGGGCAATGGCGTGTAATCCACACCGTTTACGGTATATACAGGCTTTCCTCTCGGCGAATTCGCGATCTGAGTCCAGACATGCTCTGCTGAAGTGATAAACTGCTTGAGCCTCTGCAACTCATCCAAGGATTTCACCTCCTCCATAAACCGTATGGTGGTGGGCTTATGCTAGTACGCCCGATTTCAGCTTTCCAAACGTAACGGACAACAATTCTGAACATACATATAAATTGCAATCATATTATCGAAGTGATAGAATATAAACCGCTTTCACTTCTCTTGTCGGGAAGTGCGTTTTTTTGCCATTTAAGTTTAGCACTATTTAATTTCTTGGAGGTTGTAATGAATTTCATCATTCCCATCGCTGGCTTACTCATCGTGATCGGGTTAGCATTGTTAGGGAGCAATGGACGTAAACAGGTCAAATACAGACCGATCATCGTCATGATTGCTCTGCAATTTTTGCTTGCCTTTCTTCTTCTGCATACCAAGTTTGGGTTTATATTCGTTTCAGCCATTTCCAAATCGTTTGAAAAGCTTCTTGCTTTTGCTGCGGAAGGAATCAATTTCGTATTTGGCAATCTGGCAAACGACGGACAAATGTCCTTTTTCCTTGGTGTATTGCTCCCTATCGTCTTCATTTCCGTTCTCATCGGTATTTTGCGGCACTTCAAGATTTTGCCGATTATCATGAAGGCAATTGGCTTTGTTCTGAGCAAAATTAACGGCATGGGTAAGCTAGAGTCTTACAACGCTGTCGCTTCCGCTATTGTCGGCCAAAATGAAGTATTCATCACTGTGAAAAAACAGCTCGGTTCCTTGCCAGAGCACCGTCTGTATACACTATGCGCGTCAGCCATGTCTACTGTCTCGATGTCGATTGTCGGTGCGTATATGACGATGATTGAGCCGAAATACGTTGTCACAGCCCTGTTCTTGAATCTGTTTGGCGGCTTTATTATCGCATCGATCATCAACCCTTATACAGTGAACGAAGAAGACGATTTACTGGAGATTCAAAGCAATGAAAAGCAGTCCTTTTTTGAAATGCTCGTTGAGTACATCATGGACGGCTTCAAGGTAGCAGTAGTCGTGGGCGCAATGCTGCTCGGTTTTGTTGCTTTGATTGCAGCTGTGAATAGCTTGTTCGGCATGATTTTCGGCTGGACATTCCAAGAAATGCTTGGCTTCGTCTTCGCTCCTTTTGCCGTCCTGATGGGCATTCCTTTTGGGGAAGCGATGAAGGCTGGTAGTATCATGGCGACGAAGCTCGTAACGAACGAGTTTGTAGCGATGATCGAGCTGGGCAAAGTCGTATCTGAACTGAGCCCACGTACAGTAGGAATTCTTTCCGTCTTCCTCGTTTCGTTTGCGAACTTCTCCTCTATCGGCATTATCGCTGGTGCGGTGAAAGGGCTGAATGAGAAACAATCCAATGTGGTTGCTCGCTTTGGGTTGAAGCTGTTGTTCGGTGCCACACTCGTTAGTCTTTTGTCTGGTATCGTCGTCAGCTTTGTTTTGTAATCAAAAAGTAGAAGTGTCCCTCTGCCATGTGCAGTAGGGACACTTTTTTATAAACTGCGAGTGATCTTTTCCACATCAACACGTCCAGAGAAAAACGTCGCTCCTCCACCCATATCCGCGATTCGGTCTGGTGTGAGGGCATTTACATAATGCTTCGGACCCTCGTTGTCTGCCCATAAGCCTTGGCTCACGACGACACCCGTGAGAACATTTTCACCGACAGCTGCCACGAGTTCACACTCTCCCCGCTCATTCCATATGCGGACCGTATCACCATCAGTAATGTCTAGAGTACTAGCATCCACCACATTCATGTGTAACCGAGGTATTTTTTCCATCTTCTTATGTTTTTCATTATTCGAGAACGTAGAGTTCAAATAATTGTGATTGGGTCCCGGGACAAATAAATACGGGAAATCCCCATCATTCACCAATGGTGTGTACGTCGGTAATGGAGGCAACCCGCGTATTGCCATTGCTTGCGAGTAAAGCTCAATTTTGCCACTTGGGGTGGGGAGATGTTCCAAAAAGAAAGGTTCCATATTGGCTTTGGCATATTGTTTTTCGACCAAAGTTTCATACGTGATTCCTTCCAGATGAGGATTATCGTGTCCCTCCAACGCCTGTCTGACCATCTCTGCATCACTGTCTTGAAAAACAGGTTCGTCATATCCCATAGCAGCAGCCAGCAAGCGGAAAACATCCGTGTTGGACTTGCTCTCTCCAAATGGGGCGATCACTGGTTGCTGAAGTTGAATGTAATGATGCCAATACGACGTGTAAAAATCCATATTTTCATAAGAAGACGTCGCTGGCAAAACGATATCAGCATAAAGAGCCGTCTCCGTCAAAAATAAATCATGCACAACCGTGAACAAGTCCTCTCTCGCCAAGCCTTCCCGTACTTTGTTTCCTTCTGGTGCAACAATGGCTGGATTGCTCGTATAGACGAAGAGCGATTTGACTGGCGGCTCTGTATTGAGCAACGCTTTTCCAAGTTCATTCATGTTGATGACTCTCGTCTGTTTATTGGCCAGCAAATCTGGTCGCTGCACGGCAAGCTTGTTGTGCTCCAAGAAGCCTTTATTCCCTTTATTGGCCCCACCGCCTTTGACAAGCCACTGCCCTGTCAGGGCCGGAAGACAAGCAATCGTCCTTACACACATTCCGCCATTGTCGTGATGCTGAATGCCATTTCCAATGCGAATAAAGGACGGGGAAGTGGTACCATACATTCTCGCCAATTTATAAATATCGTCGACAGGGACACCTGTTATCGCTGATACGGTAGCAGGATCGTAGGTGCGTACATGCTCCTTGAGCTCTTCATGTCCTACTGTATACTTCTCCATAAAGGCTGAATCCACCAAGTTTTCTGCAAAAAGCACATGCATGATGCCCAAAGCCAAAGCCGTATCTGTTCCGGGTAAAATCGGGATAAACCAATCAGCCCATCGCCCTGTCTGATTTTTGTGGACATCAATCACGACGATCTTCGCCCCGTTTTTTCGAGCCTGTTCCGCAAACACCACTTGATGCATGTTGGTGCTAACCGTATTGATCCCCCACATGATGAACAGCTTGGAATGTACAGTGTCTTCCGGATCTGTTCCAAAGGCTCCGCCCATCGTGTAGTTGTACCCTACAGCCCCTGCACTGTTGCATATCGTACGGTCAAGTTGACTGGCCCCCATACGATAGAAAAAACGGCGATCCATTCCTTCAACACTAATCCGCCCCATGTTTCCGTAAAAGCTGTAAGGCAAAATGCTCTCGGGACCGTCTGAGTCGATCAAGGCACGCCAGCGTTCGGTTATGGTAGTGATGGCTTCCTCCCAACTGATTCGAACAAACTCCCCGCTCCCTTTTTTGCCAATACGCTTCAACGGATGCGTGAGTCGCTTGGGATCATAAATGCGCTCTGTCATGTTGCGGACTTTGTTGCAAATATTCCCCTTCGTCACCGGATGGTTCGGGTCCCCTTCAATTTTGACGATTTTCCCCTCTTTTTTATGAAGGAGCAATCCACATTGGTCCGGGCAATCAAGTGAACAGACTGCTGGAAAAACACCGTTTTCCTGGGTGGTATAAGTCATGGAGGTTCCTTCTTTCTCATAACAGTAACTAGCTTTTATGCTATTATAATCGATTGAAAAAAGAAGGCACTACCCCTGTGCGAATGATAAGTTAATAGTTTTTATTTTTATATACCAATCGTTTCATTACGATTTCTAATGGTCCGGTCAGATTATGCTTTTCTAAAAGCGTGGCCAATAGCAGAGAAAGGCTCCAAATAGCCACGGCAATGTCTAAAACAACTATTCCGAAAAGTTACCTTTTCGGAATAGTTCAAGGCTCAATTTCAAGCCCCTCTTTATTTATAGCTCATTATTCCAAGAGCTTTCTAGTTAGGACTATTGAGTCTAATGTCTTCAAAATCAGGTTTGGTTGAAAACAATCTCTGGGTTTTAATCAGGGATAAACGCTTCTAGCAAAGCAATCATTTCACGATTCCCCAACATTCTTGCTTCTGCGATCGGACTAGATAACTTGGATGGGTGTTCTGGGGCATACTGTGTAGCAAGAAGTGGATCAGCTCCGTATTCCAATAACAACTTTACAATATGTAAGCGGTTATCTTGAACTGCACGCATAAGTGGCGATCTAAAGTTCTGATAATTTAAATCAGGCTCAGCGCCATTCTTAAGTAGTTCATTTACCATGTCATAATTATTTTTTGCTACTGCTAAGGTGATTATGGTGTACTGATCGTACAATAAGTTCGGGTTTGCCCCGTTTTTCAGAAGTAGACTTGCAACATCTAGATGGTCGTTTGAAACTGCTGAATGGAGAGCAGTAGTCTTGAAACCTTTTTCAACTTCTATATATGCATTAGGGTCAATTCCAGCTTTCAAAAATAATTTTAGAATGTCTATTTCATTTTCACGAGCGGCATCAACGAAAAAAAATGCGTTGAATTGAGGAACTGAAGCCTCAAGTTCTTGCCTTGCCTGTCTTGCTTCTTCAGAAGCCATCTTATCATCTGAAATGGCCACAATTTTAACATTCGGATCAAGTCTTAAAATATGTTCATAATCGAGATTCATAGATACCTCGGGTTGATCAGGAGTATTAATTGTAGGCTCCTCCACCTGACCTGGTACTATATGATTAGGATCGCTTAAAACATTTGTCCCCTCATCTTTAGATACGTCATAGCTCGTTTTATTATTAGTAATCTCTTTTTGCTGATTTGGATGTTCTTGAATATCTTTAGGTTCGAGATCCTCAATACGTACCCCATCTGCTTTCTGTTGTTGAATACTAGATTGTAATACTGGTTTTGATAATTGGTTGGAACCAGTCATATTTTGTATGACAATCGTCCATATAGCCACGCAAATTACCAAAACTGAAGCTAGGAGTAAACTCCGTTTCATTTTTATTGACATAGCTCTCTTACCTCCTGATCAGGTAGATTATACCATAATCAGTAGTCATTTCCCTTCATAATCCAGCTCGATTAGCCGCATTATATTCAGATTGAACTAAATAAGATAGCATCTTTTTTATCACAAGAAGGTTATCTCGCGGAAGCTTCGTAAGTGTATATTTACATACATGCAAAAAAAGCAGCCGATCCCTTGAGTTTTTCAGGAAAACGGCTGATGCTTTCAAGCGACGAGAATGGATTGATTCGGACAATAGGGGGCACCTCACGAAACGGAAATAATCGTACGATTGTAATAGATTGTCATCGATCAATTCTCCTCGTTCTGTCAACGCCTGTATCATTCCCTCCAAGTACTGTATTACAGAGAACAATAGCTGCTACTACCGAGGGTACCGGCAATATGAAAAAACTCGTGTTCCTTAGCGTACAGGAATACGAGTTTTTTATTACATCCAAGTCACATTTGGTTGGCGGTACCCCCCCAAAAATACCATGTAGGGTGTGGCCACGTTTGCAACAAGAGGTACAATTCGTAACAAGCGATTTGCTACTTCTGATTATCTTCAGGAAGTAGCGAGTATTCTAAACCCATAAAACTAGCTACAGAGAGCTTTTCTTCGTTGCTGACCTGAAATCGGTAATTAGCAGGAGACAATAGCGCCTGTTCATCATCTTCCGTCAAATTTTCTTTTAGCTTTAGCTGTTGCGAAATCGTATACCGATTCTCTTTACTGTTGAACTCAATTTGAACGTGTGAAGGAGTTTCAGCAAGCAAATTTTTAATGGTCTCGTTGCCTGGCATATCTGCAAACGTAAAGTAAATGGGTTTTTCCGTATGCATCATTTTTTCTCTTAAATCGTCCGAAATTAAGATTCGTAACGTGAGTTCTGCCGAATTACCGTTTTTTGTTATTTGAAGCACGGATGTTTTTAGATTCTCCCCTGTAATTTCTTCGAAATAATCGTAGACAGTTACATATGACTTCTCTTTAGGGACTGTTACTGCCTCGCTACAGCCACTAAGAAGAACTATGAACAGAAGGAGAAGTATATGGAGAGATCGGATCATAGATCTTTTGATTTTTTACTAGAATACTCTTTGTACGAGTATTTGACGTTAACGTAGTTAGAATCTACTACTCTGCCTTGAAAATATTCGTTTAAGCTTCCAGTTGTTTTTACGGCTTTTGATCCGTATTCAACGGTTGTAATCGTACGCTTTGGTATGACCCAACTGTGGGTTGTTTCTACAATGTCTTCATCTCCAAATGAAACTTCTGCATTAATCCCCACTTTTCCCTCTATTATCCTCCAGTTGACTTTCGTCTCGGCTTCCACGCCTATTTTTCCGGTTAGAAATGTTTTTCTTGTAACCTTCCTTGAAAAGGTATCGTTTTCGCTACTATCGTTCTCAATATCAGCTTCATAAGATTTTGATTTGTATAGGTCCTTCTTAGACATTTCATATACTTTGCCAGTCATATCATTGCCTAAGGGACCAATCTTAGATGAATCACTCTTCGTAAGGTCATCTGTAAAATCATACTCTACTGGGTTCTCATATACACGTTCAACGATTTTTAGGTTACCTATTTGAATAGTCTCACCTTGAGATACTGCGAAAGCAGAGCCAGCTCCAGATACAACTAAACTGCTAAGTAAGAGAGTTGCGAAAGAAATTTTCTTACTATTCATTTTTTACCCTCCTGTATATTGTTAGAAATTTTAAATTCAAGGAAATTGTAACATATATTTCCAAATTGAGTTTCTATAACCTTAATTCAAATAAAACCTTATCTACTTTTTTTCTTATTTTTGCATCATTCTTGATTGAATTACCAGGATGTACTGATCCAATTGCTGACTTAATTCTACGACTTCATCATCCAACAAATCATTCTTCTCCAAAAACAATTGCACCAGCTGTTCCCGTAATTGTTCCACAATGTTTTTCAAATGATCTACATCGTGATAAGTTCCTCCTTCCCGATCTAACAGTAGCGTGGTACATTTACTTATAGGAGCTGTATCTGCTCCTCCTGCGGGCGTTCCATTTTCCTGACGAATGGGTGGAACGCCCTTTCTATATGCAAATGCTCCTATGGTTATCACCCCCCTTTTTTTACAATAGATACATATATAACTATACTGCAATTTCCCAAATTCACTGTTCTTAGAAAAATGGGAAAATAAAAAAAGCATCCCTTTTTTGTTGGGGATGCTTTTTCGAACCCTTTATCAAACTCTATTTAGCCTCCTACGCCGTGATGATATTGCATAACTGGAGGAGGAGAAACAGCAGAAATAGATGGCGTTTCGCTTCCTATAGAAGCCTGGCCAACACTGGAAAATAGCCCAAAACTCAAAGCCATGGATAACAAAACAAAAAATCTCTTCATATTCACACTCTCCCTTCTAAAATAGCTTGATAGCGATCTTTTTGCTCATTTGTTGCTTGTGGCAAGTGTTTCCAAAACTTTGTGACACAACGTTTAAATCCTTGGTGATAGGTCATTTTGTCAGATAAATCCAGGCACAGCAGTAACTGATCTATCGCTTGTGACGTGTTTCCTTTTCTAGATTCATATTCAGTCTTTTGATCCAAAATTGAAAATTCTGACTCAAATTAATAGGGTTCTGATGGTCATGAAAGCTGGATAGATTAGCAGAATAACGATGTAGTAGCTCATCTATACAAAAATTATGTTTATTGGCTGCTTCGATGATGGTCAACATCCCAGGGAGAATTTTATTTGGATGTTCCTGTAAGAAAGCAACATACTCTGATAGGATACTCACGTTTCCTTTCTTCAAGTTAAGCCCATATAGGTTAGCCCTGCCCCATATATTGAATTTCTTTACTTCTTTATTCCCTATCTCATCTAACAGTTCAAACCAAGTAAGATCAGTATATTCGATCACGTGTTTTTCCGCTTCTACATATTGTTCTTGCATTGTCAGAGCAACTCCTTTTAACAAGGAGCTTTGGCCATAGTACACAACTAGATGACGTTCCGTGTGTAACATTTCATCCGTTTTACCGCTCTCTTTCTTTCGTAGTTGATCCTGATAGACTGCAATAGCTAGGGTCCGTAGTTCGTCAGCATATTTTTCAACATCTTTCCACTTTTGCAACATGTAGCACGCATTCGCTAGATGTAGCACGCATTCGCTAGATGTAGCACGCATTCGCTAGATGTAGCAACGCGTCCAATTGGTGATTTTCGGACAATCTGTTCCGATAGGGTTCAAACCGTATGACCGCTTTCCAGTTGTCTTCAGGACTTGTTCCTTGCAACGCACGAAATAACCGATATTGACTTATCAGGAAGTGATCCGAATGACTATCTTTTTCAGTTTCAATCACTAGCTGATAAAAGGGGACTGACATAGGCTTTCTACCATTTTGAAATAATTGCTCTGCAACAGTAAAGAGAATGGAAACGTTTTTAGGGTTCTCAAGTAATCTGGAGACAACCACTTCAATACAATCCTGATGCCCAAGCTCGGCGCATCGAACCAAATAAGGGATCAAACGTGGCCGCGAGATTTTTTCTTCGGCTATACACTCTTCCGGGTACAACTCGTACAACCAACCAGGAGCCTTTTCAAAGACTTTAGCCAACGTGTCAAGCTGACCAATTGTAATGGCACGTGGTGGATTGCTATTTAGGATCTCACTCAAATCTCCAGGATTAACACCACTCAACTCACTGAGTTTACTAAGTGTATATCCGTTCTCTTTCATATTTTTATCTATTTCAGAGCGTATCGATTTTTGTGTTGTTTTTCTTGTTTCCATACTAAAAGAAATCCCCCTTAGTAGTGTACATAAGAAACACTTAACTTCTCACATTTTATAATCGCCGTAAGTATTTGTAAATATTTACCATAAATTCCCCTTGAACTTACTCATGATCCGTCAATTATATTACTCATGCATGGAGTTCACATCCTTCTATGAATTTTCATTCCACTTTCATCTTAGTTTTTAGAGGTTATCAAAATGTAAATTCTTGGAAATAACAGTAAGTATTTTAATTCACCAAGTATAATGGGTAATCAAAAATTCGCTAACAGGTTAACATATGAGTAAACGATTCAAGGAGAGCTTCCAAGAATTGAAACTAAAAGATGCCCGAATAGAAAAGAAATTATCCCAGGAAAAAATAAGCAGAATCATATACGTTTCCTTGAAACACTATCAGAACATTGAATACGGGATTACCAATCCCACTGTTACGATTGCGCTACATATTTGCGAAGTTCTCGACATCGATCCAAGAGAAGTTGACGAGTGGAAAGACAGACGTATACCTAACTAAGAGCGGTTTCCTATGGGAAATGCAAAATTCAACCATAAGGTTAAATAAGCAAAAAAGCCGGATTACCGTGGGGTAATTCGGCTTTTTACTTATCGAGAGTTCTGTTCACAGACATATTTTTCACGCAAAGCAATCATTTGTGAATTTCCCTTCCTTCCTGCTTCCTCCAACGGAGTCATATATCCTGTACTCCTCGCATTAATGGTGTCCCCCATAGACAATAAAAAGGACACCATCAGTCGATGGCGCCCCTTTGTTCCGAACTCAGAAATCCCAATTCAGCAAGTCCTCCAGCAGTTCGCGGGAAAATGCTAATTGCTCCGGTGTGTATTTATCCAGAAAGCTCTTAAATCGCTGTTCAATGTCCTGATGCATCTGGTGATGAATCTTATACAGCTTTTGTCCCTTTGCAGTTAGCCGATAGTACACTTCTTTCTTATTATCAACCAACTGTTGCCTTTTAATTAAATCAAGCTTCCATAACTTTTTGCTGATCCGTGTTATGGACCCTTTCGTTAAATTGACTTTTTCCGAAATCGTGGTGACATTGATGGGACCATGATCCCCGATACAGGCAATGAAATGAATTTCGGATAGGGTAAGGTTTAGCTTCATCCCCATTTCGGATTCCAGCTTCTGCATCTCTTCTGCCATTCGCGCAGTCAATTTGCTTTCTCGTAGCTCTTGCTGCGTGATTAACTGAATGTAAAGCTGTATGATCCTCTGCTTGGAAAGTTCTGTGCTTTGCATATCATGTCTCCTAGATATCCATCTCCTCTCCATTATATACTGATTGTTTCGAGAAAAACAATTTCATTTTGTTTTGCACAAAACAATTCCGCTTCAATCAATCTTGTCCGCACCAGTGTGAGATTCCTTTCCGAATAGCTTCCAGCGGATTAGACTCCTCTTGGGAAACAGCCCACGCGACATATCCATCCGGTCGAATCAACGCTGTATGCACGTCATGCCAATCAGCTGCTCCCTTTGCAAGCGAAGCACGAACGACATGGACATGCTTGTATCTCGACCAATCTACAGCATCGTCCAATCGTTCATCCGAGCCAAAATGTAGCAAGAGGAATGAACCAGAATGAAATAGCTTGTAAGCATTCTGGCACTCACCGTTCTCCAGACGCAGATTCAACTCTGTAAAACGTCGACCATTCCATACATGCGGCTGCATCTCCCCAACCGGTTCATACTGGACATTGAACGCAGAGATTTGGGTAGCCAACCGATAATTTGCCTCGGGTATTTTCAGCAGGTCGGACACCATATTCCTCAAAGCGATAACGGCTGGGGAGAATTCCGAACTACCGAACAGCAGCGATTGCACCTGTGTATTCGTTAGCAATGCGGTATTGATGGGGAGACGCTCCGTATGATAGCTGTCCAACAGCCAATCCGGTGCCCAGCCTTTTAAATGGGCCGCCAGCTTCCACCCTAGGTTGATTGCCTCTTGCAAGCCAACGTTCATCCCCTGTCCTCCGGCTGGAAAATGAATATGCGCCGCATCTCCCGCCAGGAAAAGCCGCCCTTCTCGATAACGCTGAGCTTGCAAGGTCGCATTGCCAAAACGAGTCATCCAAAACGGATCGGAAATTCCTAAATCGTCTCCAAGAATACGCAGCAAACTAGCACGCAGTTCCTCCAAGGAAACGGGTTCTTCCTTTGGTACAGCCATTCGCTCCGTATCGATCAGCACCACCCGATGCATCCCTTTTGGCAAGGGTACAATCATGACCAAGCCTTGTTCATTAAAGTAGGAAAGGGCTCCTGATTCCGGCGGATTTTTCAAAACAACATCCCCTTGCATAGCCGTAAAAGTCGCATTCTTACCGACAAACGGAATGCCTGCCTGCTTGCGGACAATGCTGGCAGCGCCATCTGCACCGACCACATAGCGTGCCGTCAGCACAGCCTTTCCATTCGGCCCGGAAGCCTCAACCTCAACCCCGTGCTGATCTTGGTGTACGGCCACTACCTCCTCTTCCCTTCGTATTACCACCCCTAGACTTTTTGCCCACTCCTCTAGCACCTTCTCCGTGTCATGTTGGGGAATAATCAATGTGTAGTTGGAGGAAGAATCCAAGACTGAAAAATCTAAGCGTGTATCAAGCGCAGCAAAATGCGTCGTCGAAATCGGCTTTCCTCTCTCAAGTAATTTCGCTTTCAACCCGCGCATATCCAGGATTTCCAATGTGCGCGGATGTACCGTTAGCGCCCGTGAATACGGGGTCGTTTCCTTTAAGCGCTCAAGTACGCATACCTTCACTTTCGCCAACGCCAGCTCTCCAGCCACCATCATGCCAACTGGTCCACCACCAACAATAATCACTTCATAATCAACCTGCATTGAAATCACTCCTTTTTTGTTTTGAGCGAAACAAAATCAATATATCACATCTTCTTTTAATTGAAAATGATTTTCAATTAAAATACTTTTTAAAGACTATGCTAACAAATGAAAAGGCGACCCCTTCACCTCGAATGGAGGAAGAGATCGCCTCTTTCTATTTTTTTATCGTTTTGCTACGACAATGGCATAGACAAGACCTTGATCATTTGTCCACAAATCCACTTTGTCCTTGGAGGTAAGATCGCTTTCTTTCAAGTCATTACCGTTGTAGTATTTGATCTTTGCGTCTTCTGTCATCTTCAAGCTCGTCGACACGTCATCGAAAAATACGTATTTGTCTTTGTTCACACGGGATTCAATTCCGACGAAACGCACGTTTTCCTTCGCCAGTTTTCCACTAACGGAAGCAGCAATGACATCGCCGTCCCGATCAAGGGTCAATGTCACGTATTCAAATTGATCGACATCTTCAATCGCATCCTCATCCGTTACATCGTACGTCTTGCCGTTAATCTCTACTTTCGCGGAAGTCACCTTGCCGTCATCGTTACGAACCTCAACTGAGTCAACCACGCCGCTTACTTTCTTAGGCGCACCTGTAATTGCCTTTACTTTGCCAGCGTTGTTGAGTGTCAGCGTGTACTCGTTGTCGTTGGATGCTGCATCGCTGTCAATCGTGACGCCGGACAAGAGCTCATACACCTTCCCGTTCACGGTAATTTTGGAACCGGATTTTTTCGTCACGTATCCTTTTACCGTTTGCTTTTCCAAAGTCAGCTCTACAATGTCATTCGTGCCGACGTTGTATTTCCACGTAAGGATACGGTGGTCATTAAACTGATCTGTTTTAATCGTCGTTGGAGATACGGATCTGTCATCGACAGTCAGCTTCGCGTTGGTCAAGATGTCGTAGATTTTTCCGTCGATTTTCACCGTTGCCAGTTTTCCTGCTGCATACGCAGTTGTGTCTGAGACCAGCTTGTTCGTAGCTGCACCTACACCCTGCTCTACTTTGATCAGATTTCCATTCTTGTCAAACGTAAGCACTGCAATTTGGCCGCTCGTCAACTCATCCAGTTCATCTACTTCGTCTTCATCTACGAACAACTCGGTATCTTCATGCACCTCATAATTAACGCTGCCGACGCGAATCCGGTTTTTGTCTGTATCAACGGTGATTGTATCCGTATAACTCAGCTTCGTGTAAACAAGCTCAGATACCTTGCCGTCCACATTGAGTGTCAGCTCGACCAAGTCATCTTTTTCGATGTCAGAGAACGAAGCACTTGTTTCTTTTGCCTCTGGATGCGCCTTGCCTTTGATCGTTGCTTTGGAATCCAGAGTGTATGTCGTGCCGTCTACTCTCAGCTCTTTCTTCGAGTTGGAACCGCTCACGGAAGATACTTTTTCCACAATTCCTTTTGTCGTGTTGTCGCTAATCGTGATGGACTTGATCTTGCCATTGTCGCCAACGACTGCCACGAACTTTTGGCCGATGTGAGAACGGCTTACATTTACGCCATCTTCTACTTCCAAAACGACTTCTCTTCCATTGACGATTGCCTTGAATTTCTTCTCATCGCCTACAGCCGATGTAAAATTAAGACCAGTCTTCACGATTCCTTCGACGATTTCGGAATCAGAAGTAACAACGGTGAGGAAAGCCACTCGGCCGTTTTTCGTGATGTATTCTACTTGCGCGCCTACGACCAGATTGCCGTATACTTGCGCGGAATCAGCAATTTCGATTTCTTTGTTTTGTCCGACTAGTTTCAGCTTTTTGCCAGACTTGTCATACGAAGCAACTGCGCCCTTTACTACTGGTAGCTTCTGATTGGTTCCTTTTGCATTGCCATCTTTGTCGTAGTAGGCGCCGTTTGCGTAAACAGGCGTTTCCATAAAGCGATCGGTATACTTCGCAACGATATCACGCGGAGCTGCTGTTGTCGGTGTTTCCTTTGCATCGTAAATACCTGCTCTGTCCGCTTCCAGCAAATACGGGATGTACCACTCGCTTGAGGCTGATGGACGAACGTCAATCTTCAAGCCTTGGACGTAAACAGTCAACGCTTCCGCAATTTTTACATTGTTGTTCGGTTTGAAGGTTCCATCTGGATATCCCTTGATGATGCCTTGGGATACCGCAAGATTAATGTATCCTGTTGCCCAGTGATCTGCTGGCAGATCTTTAAATACGGTCTTTCCTTGTAGTAGCTTTGCTTGCGCATCTGTGTACCCGAGTGCCAGCACAGCAACTTTAGCGAACTCCGCTCTCGTCACTTCTTTATACGGTCTGAAAGTGCCATCTGTATAACCTTTCAGCACACCGGCATAATTCAATTTCAGAATCGCGTCTTTATTTACGTTTCCTCCGATATCGGAGAATGGCAGTGCCGTAGCAGCCAATCCGGTACCCGGCAATGCAAGCGAACCTGCCAGAACCGCTGTCGCCAATAATTTTTTGAAATCCTTGCTTGCTCTATTCTTTGCTTTTTGCAAAATAAACCCCTCCATCAATGTAACAGTTTTATCAGTTCATTCTCTCCAGCAAACACTCCCATTTGAAGAAATGATGGAATTGTCCGCAGTAGAACTGTTTTCTTCTGCCGAATGCTCTTTTTAGACGACAAGACTTCCGAAAAAGTTTCATAGCTTGTTCACGGTAAATCATTCCACTGTTCTTCAATCATTGATAGGTAGCGGGTTCACGATATTTCGGAGAACGTAAAAAAACCACCTGAGATCTCAGGTGGTTTTACATTTCATTCCAGCAGGAAATGCTATAAGCCAGGTTCTGTCTCTCCCGTGCTTCAAGCGGGGCAATCCCTCGCACCAAGAGCGGTAGCCATCTATCTATGGCATCCGAAGATACCATCCGTCCTTTCCGTTTGATTCCTTCAGGACGGTTCCCCTACCTAATTTGGGTTTCTCGCTCGCAGGGTTTACCGCGTTCCATCTTTTCTGTCGCCAGAAAAGCTACGTTTCTGTGGCACTTTCAGCGTACTCGGGCCTCAGAGAGAGCCCTTTCCACGCCGTCAGCAAGGCTTAACACCTCACTGCCCTGGCTTGCACCAGGTACGAACACTCCAGGCATCTCAGCCTGGGCGAGCCTGGACTTTCCTCTACCGCCAATCGTCGAAACGATTGCGGCAGCGACTACCCACATTTCCTGCACATCAGAATCAGTAACATTTACTCTATCACATGCCTCCTACATGGTCAACAAGCAGGATTTGGAAGGTCCATTTGTAGTACAATAGAAATGGCTACGAGGAGGTAGGACGATGATAACCATTACTCCAGCTGCGGCAGTACGTCTTGCACAAATGATTGCGGAAGAATCGGATGCTGAACAGCTCGGAATCAGACTCGTCCCGACTACGACGGGTTGTGGCAGCTATACATATAGCATCGCCATTACGGAAGCGGACAAACACGATATTACCCAAGATATTAGTGGGATTCATTTCTTTTATCAAACCCATGAGATAGACAAGCTTTCCGGGACAGTCATCGACTGCGATCCTGCAACTGGTCGCTTCTCCATTTTCCATCCGCGCCCGATGCAAACAGATTGCTCGCTTACTCATTGATTAGGAGGTTACTATGCTGCTCTTATCATTCGAAAACATCAAACCGAAGATTCACCCTACTGTTTTCCTGGCAAAAGGCTCCGTCGTTTCTGGCGATGTCGAAATCGGCGAGGATTCTTCTATTTGGTACAACACTGTAATCCGCGGGGACATCGCTCCGACCGTCATTGGAAAACGCGTCAGTGTGCAAGACAACAGCACCCTGCATCAAAGTCCGAACAACCCTTTGATCCTCGAAGACGAGGTGACCGTCGGACATAATGCCGTTTTACATAGCTGCGTGGTACGTCGCGGCGCATTGATCGGAATGGGCGCGATTGTTTTGGATCGTGCGGAAATCGGGGAAGAAGCGATGGTTGCTGCGGGTGCACTCGTTCCTCCAGGCATGAAGGTGCCACCTCGCTCTCTTGTTGTCGGCAATCCAGCGAAAGTAAAACGCGAACTCAACGAAGCTGACTTGAAAGAATTCGTACGCATTCGCCAATCGTATGTGGATAAAGGCAAGATGTATCGCCAACTGGAAGAAAGCCCGCTAGAACGGGAATAGGAAAAAGAAAAGGGAGGTCGAGGGCGCATATGCACCTTCTATCCTCCCTGTTTTTTATGCTTTACGAATTTCTAAATAATGCGTTGCACCCACTAGAAACCGAAAGCTCGTCGACTGCAAACTGGCTGTGTGACCAAAACGCTGTATTTCTTCCATGAGCTGTGGTAGCTTGCTATATGGTTTGCGATCCAATCCGATTAACGGGTAGAGTCTGATTCGACCGCCAGGCTGACAAACACGCAGCAATTCCTTAATCGCGTCCAGGTGAAATTGCTCATCGAACTGTTGCTGGTACAAAAACAAAAAATGACTGCCAAGCACCAGTGAAAATTGATTGTCAGCAAAAGGCAAATCAGGCAGCAAGCCTGAGACGTATTTTTTACCGATGCCTTCATCGGCACGATACGCGGCAATGAATTGCTCCAGTGACCTTTCTCTGTTTTGCTGATGCTCGTCAAGCGAGCCGTAATATTCCCAATGAAGTGTGTGTGCGATTCCAGCCAGCTTTTGCGTTGATTCCTCGATCTCTCGCTTCCCCTTCGTACAAATCTCTTCAGGCTTTATTTGATAAAGCGGATCAACTGCAATTGCCTCTCGTCCTTGTTGGCATACCTCCGCTGTAAAGGAGGACGCTCCTGCCCCGACATCCAAAATCGGTTCCATCGACAAGATTTCATCCGTGAGCGAAAACATATCCACATACTCTTGATAGGAACGGCATGTCATTGCCACTCCCACTTGCTCGTACACCCCTACATCCTGTTCTTTTCTCATCTCGACTCAGCTCTCCTCTTCTCATATTCCTCGATCCTTTTCAAAGGAAAAGGATCGAGTTGAGCAAATATTACCAAAATACTTTTCAGGATTCAATGACGCAGCCGACCTGTGCATGGAACAATAAAAGCGGCGTATCCATAGTGGAAACACCGCTTTTTCCTTATGAAGCATTCTGCAATCGATCCACCTCGCGAATGTGCTCAAAAAGCATATACGAGCGGATCGCTGTCTCTAGATGAAGCCGATCCGGTTCTTTGGTCGTGCTGTATTTTTGAAAGAAAGCCGACAGCTTGTAAAGAAAACCGAAATATTTACGCACGTAGCGATCCCCGAGCATGCCAACAAGCAGTCCTGCTACCCCGCATGCGACGCTCCATTCTAAGGGTAAAAAGAAGACGGACAAAATGAACCCCGTAAAAAACCAAACGACTAGATTCGTCGAGCAACCGTCATTCACGATATTTGCCCGTTGAATCTCTTTCCATGCTGCTAGCGACTTCTTGCCCCCATAGCTAAACACTTTATGTTCTGCACCGTGAAATTTTTTCATCATTTTCGGAAAAACAAAGTGAAAGCCTGCGATGTATACAGCTACCCACATCGGATCAATGATGGCCCAGTCAGGCTTCACGATCGCTGCCAGTACATAACCAGCAAGCAAAAGGTGAAACAATTGATAGTACCACGGAAAGGAGAAAAATATTCGATACCAGAGCTTCCCGATCGTTTTCAATGTGATTTTTTCCGCCCACATATGAATCACGCCGTCTTTTACTTCCGCGCAAGCCAGCACATTTCGATCATGAAAAAGCACACCGCGTCCAAAAGACATCCCCATAATCATCTCGTTAGCTATTCTCCTTCCGCCCTAATGTCGTTATAATAGGTTGAGTTGTACGCAGAATGAAGGAGGTTTCCACAATTGATCCGCATGGTTCCAACTACACCATTAACACCTTTACACGATCCATGGGAGCCGTTGTTCAATGCTACACCCCCCGCCTATAAACTTACCAGCGTCGAGTTTACTGTAACGAATCTGTGCAATCTCCGCTGTGAGCATTGCGCGGTTGGTGATACATTGCGATACAAAGACGATCCCGCTCTCCCTGTTGATCTGATACTCCGTCGTCTCGATGAAGCAAAAGATCTGCTTACTATCAGTATAACAGGCGGTGAACCGATGTACAGCGAGCGCACCGTGAAAACTGTGATCGCGCCTATTCTACAATATGCAGCAGATCGTGGGCTGCGGACGCAAATCAACTCCAACATGTCCATGCCGTTTTCTCGGTATGAGTTGATCCTGCCTTACATCGACGTCATGCATATTTCATGGAACTGGTCCACTCCCGAGGAATTCCATGATATTGTTTACGCAAAAGCACGGCAGCCGGTTTCAATCAAAAGAGCGGAAGCACAGTTTCAAGAGATGATGGAAAATGTTCGCAAGCTCTCAGAAGCAGGTGTATTTGTCTCAGCCGAAACGATGCTGAATCATCGTACATGGACAAAGCTCGATACGCTCCACCGTCAGATTCAGGAGATGGGAAGCAAGCGACATGAGGTACACCCGATGTACGCGAGTGACTTTGCTCGTGATCTGGATGTACTTTCACTCGATGAGCTCCGTCAAGCCATTCATCGGATGCTCGATGTACGCAATGAAGATTTGTGGATGCTTTTCGGGACGCTTCCGTTTTTCGCTTGTAGTCCTGAAGCCGCAGACAGGGAATTGATCAGCCGACTGCGCTCTGCGAAAAATGTGACGACTCGCAATGATCCAGATGGTCGCAATCGTCTTAACATCAACATTTTCACCGGCGATGTCATCGTGACCGATTTCGGTGATGTAGAGCCATTGGGCAATATTCAAACCAATCAGCTCCAGTCGATGTTTGAAAAATGGCAGGAACACACGCTGAATCAGAAGATCAATTGCTTCTGCCCCGCTGCTGGATGTGCGGGACCTAACCTGCTCGTTGCTAATACTTACTATCAGGAGACTGATTTTACTCTGCGCAAAGCACTCGTCTAATTGGGCACACTAGGGCGTGAGGTGATCTACCATGAGCAGACGCAAACGCCCTCTCGTCCCCGAGGCGAGAAAAGGACTGGACGCCCTAAAAGCGCAGGTTGCACACGTTGCTGATCCCGCGCAGGCCAAATTCGAGGTCGCAGAAGAAATTCATGTTCCGTTACAGCCCGGCTACAATGGACAGTTAACCTCTCACGATGCTGGTCGAATCGGAGGACGCTTGGGCGGCAGTATGGTCAGAGAGATGGTTCGGATGGCAATGGAAGGCATGAATAAAAAACCATGATCCTATTGTTTGGGAACCCCGCTATTTGATGTACGCGAATGGCGGGGTTCTTTGTCTTTGTCGAGCAATCGAGTATTGCCTAGTAGGACACTAGCTATCAAACTGATTCCAATCAGAATCAATCCAGTGACAAAAGCATCGTGCATAGCTTCACTAAACACCCTTCCTCCCCGCATCCGCCATTCTATAATGGTCCCAAACACACTAATACCAATCGTCCCCCCAATGGAACGAAACAATTGCGATGTCGACATGGCAACGCCCCGATCTTGCGGTTTTACAGCGCTGTGTGCTGCTGTACCGAGTGCCGGATAGATTGCCCCCATGCCTAGACCTGTGACAATCATGTAACTGACGAGCTGTGTGTTGGTTGTCTCTACATCAATCGTGCTTAGAAGGAAAAAGCCTGTCGCCATGATGAGTAAGCTAGGAATCAGAATCGCCCGAAATGAAGCTTTTGCCATCCATCTTCCCCCAACCGTCGAAGAAATCGCTGCGGACAGCATGAGCGGCACTAAAAGGAATCCAGCTTCTGAGGGACTCGCACCGCGTACCCCTTGGACGAACAGTGGGATGTATGCGATTGCACCGAACAAAGCGGCACTCACAAAGAATCCAACGAGATTGCCATATCCAATGGCCGGGATGCGAAATAGGGAAAGCGGAAGCAGGGGCTCCTTTGCTTTCGTTTCAACCCAGATGAACAAACCGAGAAGTAAGAGACCCACTCCCCCTAACCCAATCTTGTATTCCCTCCCCTCCATAACAAGGGACAGCAGGATGAGAATGATGGCTGCACTCAAGCTAGTCGCCCCATACCAATCAATCACAGGCTTCTTATCGTAGTGCCACTGATCACGAATGGCTAGGGCAATGATCAAAAAGGCAGCGATACCGATCGGAAGGTTTATAAAGAAAATCCATCCCCACGGCAGATGCTCCACGAGAATTCCTCCCAATGAGGGACCGAGTATACTCGTCATGGCAAAGACAGCTCCGAAAAGGCCTTGAAATTTGCCTCTCTTTTCGGGTGGATACAGTTCACCCACAATGATGAATGCAACCGGCATTAATGCCCCAGCGCCCAACCCTTGAACTCCTCTCGCTACAATAAGACTCGTCATGGAATTCGCCATGCCGCACAGGAGAGATCCCACGAGAAACAGAAACAAACCGATCAAATACATTCTTCTTGGTCCAAACAAGTCCGCCATTTTCCCATAGATGGGCATGCTCGTGGTCGCTGTAAGCATATAAATGGCGAACACCCAGCTATAAAGAGATAGACCTCCCAGCTCTTTGGTAATTGTCGGCATGGCTGTTGATACAATCGTCTGATCCAACGATGACAAGATTAGCCCCATCAGTACTCCACCCGTAACCAAGCCTACGCGGCGCTTTTCCTTTTCCATCTCCATCCCACTCTCCTTTTTGAAGTCAGTTGATAACAGCTCCAAAAATATAAGGGAATTTCCAGAAAAAGAGTAGACTTTTTCTTTCTGATGAGTTATTCTGATGATAGAGTCTGCCCATAAGAACTAAGAATGAATCATAAATAAAAACCGCCTCCATTATGGACGCGGTTTTATTGTTTTGCCATTCATCTCAGCTTGTCGAGCTTTTTGGCACTTGCCTTACGAGGTCCAAGCATCGCCTTTCCTATGTCGCCCACTTTGTTTACAGAGTCAAAAACTTGGTCGATCACATCCACCAGTTCCCGAATCTGTACCACTTTTCCATAGACGCCCATGAAATGGTGTCGGACGTTTTTTCCATTTAACCCCAGCATGGCCGCACCTCCTCTTAATCCTCTCGTATCATTTTATGCAGGATCGGGCAAAGAGGAAATTGAAAGTGTGGAAAAATATTCGACCCTCTATCCTGCTGCTTAGCGTGGACGAGGCGTGCCGGTCGGACGTGGGCGCGGAGGTTGTGTCGGCGTAATGGCCCGCTCCAGACGAGTGACACGGTTCTCCAACCGATCTACTCGATTATCCAGCCTCCGAAAGTCTTCGCGAAGCGCATCTACTCGATTCTCCAGTCGATTCAAACGACGCTCGACATCTCCACCTGGAGCTGGTGTCGGAGTAATCGGGATGTACAAATTTTGACCAACGTAAATGTAGTAGGGATAGGCGATATTATTCACGCGGATTAATTCCTGAACGGATACACCAAAACGAGCCGCAATGCTGTTCAGCGTATCTCCCGAACGGACTACATAGTTCACGAATCTCACTCCTTTTTTCTGTGATCATTCGTTATTAACCTATGCCCGCCCTGGTATACGCGCAATAAACCAATACCCATTTTTGCAAAGAATAGTCAAACACCCAGTACAAACGCCGTTGCAAACCCGAAAGAGCAAGGCTCAGCCCCATCAACACTTTGAATAGACAGTCACACCCTCAAGAAACACTTCCTCTACTTGCTTCAATACCTCTATCTCTTGTAATGGATCCCCTTTTACCACAAGCAAATCAGCAAAATAACCTGGCGCTAACGTACCGATCTTACTACCTTGGTCCAGCACCTCTGCAGCATTTTGGGTAGCAGCCTGGATCGCACGAATTGGCTCCATCCCCAGCTCCACCATCAGCTTGATCTCTTCTGCCACAGGTGTAATCGGATAGCCTTCCAATACGATATCCGTACCCGTAGCGATCTTTACGCCTGTATTCATCAATTGTACGAAGTTCTCCCGGTACGCCTTTTCCGATTCGATGAAGAAGGCTCCCTGCTCAATAAGCCCTTCGCTCAATATGCCTTGATTCGCCTGTTGCTGCTCATTCCAAATATGTTTGTAATAATCAGCAATCTGAAAAAAGGTAATCATCGTCGGTACCCATACCAGTCCTTTTTCTTTCATCTGTTCTGCCTGTTCGACGGTCATAAATGTCGCGTGCTCGATCGTATCAAATCCCGCATCAATCGCCATCTGGATCGCAGGTTGGGTCGAGGCATGCACACAGCATTTCCGTCCCAAGCGATGCGATTCATCAACCGCCGCATCCAGCTCTTCTTGTGTGAACTCCGGCGTTGGTGTACGATGGCTCGTCATGAGCTTGATCCAGTCTGCCCCTGCTCTCACTTGTTCACGTACGGCTGTCCGCACTTCCCACGGACCATTTGCTTCTCGCAGGGCACCCTCTAATTGCCAACCGTGCCCCCCAGTCATAATAATCCCTTGGTTGACCTGAAAAAGACGAGGGGAAACAATGAACTTGTTCTTGGCTGCCAACTTTAGCGTACTGCACAATCCATCCGGTGCTGCTACATCGCGAATCGTCGTTACCCCCAAGGAAAGTGCCTCTTTCAAGTTGGCCGTCGCAAGTAAAGCCACGAGTCCATCGTTGTTGCGATACTCAGCCGAGTCTGGTTTGCTCCACCAATACCCGATATGAACATGTAAATCGATCAAACCTGGCAAAATGGAGCATCCGGTGTACCGCTTTACCTCTCCCTCCGAAATGGAATCCGTAAGCTCCGATTCTTTCCCTACTGCTACAATCTTTCCTCGCTCATCAATCCCAACAGCGCCTTGTTCGATTACATGCTCTCCATCTCCGATAATGACGCGATCAGCAATCAACCATTTCATTTCTGTCCCCCCTGTCAAAAATGAAAATCCATTTGTCCGCAATCGTGGTTAGCTCCTCGAAAGTTCATCATGCATCCAACTATTTCCTCCCTGTTTCTTGGCCTCGAAAAAATAAAAAAACCTCCAGCCACACATAAGTGCGCCAGAGGTTTTCCCTTTATACCTTATTTAAATACAGGTGCAGCAAATTGAGCCAGTCTCTCAGCGGACGTTTTCTCGACATCCGCATGCAAGCTGTTGCCGTGCGCATCCATTGTTACAATTGCCGCGAAGCCGTTCACTTGCAAGTGCCACATTGCTTCTGGAATACCGAATTCCATGAAGTCAACACCGTTTACTTTTTTGATGCAGCGTGCATAGTATTGAGCTGCCCCACCAATTGCATTGAGGTAAACAGCACCATGCTCATTCAATGCTTTCAGTGTTTTCGCACCCATTCCGCCTTTTCCGATAACGGCACGGATTCCGAATTTCTTGATGATTTCGCCTTGGTACGGCTCCTCACGAATGGAGGTAGTCGGACCAGCCGCTTTTACATGCCATTCGCCCTCTTGATCCTTCAGCATAACCGGACCGCAATGGTAGATGATGCCACCATTCAGGTCTACTGGACAGTCATGATCCATCAGGTAGCTATGCAGGGCGTCGCGTCCTGTGTGCATTTCGCCGTTGATGATAACCACATCGCCCACTTTCAGGCTGCGGATTTGTTCTTCCGTAATCGGCGCTTGCAGAACAACTTCACGAGGTTCATCGTCTGTTTCGTCCGAAGCTGCTACTGGGGTCAAGTCCATCGCCACTTCTTCATCTTTATACAGATAACGAAGGATTTCGCCAGTCTCCGGGTTCAGGCGAACACCTTGACGGCGGAATGCCCAGCAGTTGTACGCAACAGATACGAAGAAGCTCGCTGGCAGGCGGTTTTCCACGCCGATTTTACAGCCAAGAAGAGTCGCATTCCCACCAAAGCCCATGGTTCCGATTCCGAGTTGGTTTGCTGTTTCCATGATGTAGTCTTCCAATGCAGCCAGATCAGCAATTGGATTGACATCGTCCACTTTGCGGAACAATTGATGCTTCGCCAGTGCATAACCGGAAGTGCGATCGCCACCGATTCCTACGCCGATGAAGCCGGCACTACAGCCTTGTCCCTGCGCTTGGTATACCGCGTGCAGAATGCACTTGCGAATGCCATCCAGGTTGCGGCCCACTTTGCCCAGGCCTTCGAGCTCACAGGGCAGGGAGTATTGGATGTTCTTGTTCTCACAGCCGCCGCCTTTGAGAATCAGCTTGATTTCGATTTCATTCTCTTCCCATTGCTCGAAGTGAATGACAGGAGTACCTGGACCGAGGTTGTCCCCTGTGTTTTCACCCGTCAAGGAATCTACGGAGTTGGAACGCAGCTTACCTGTTTTGGTTGCTTCTGCAATCATTTCTTTGATTGCTTGTTTAATGATCAACTGGTTGACTCCGACCGGAGTTTTCACTTCGAATGTAGGCATACCCGTATCTTGACAGATCGGAGAAACATTTTCTTCTGCCATGACGACGTTTTGCGCAATCGTAGACAAAGACAGCGCTGCACGTGTGCCAAGATCCTCGTTCACTTTAGCTGTATTGACGGCACGACGCACGTCTGGTGGTAGATTCGTAGAAGTATCCGTGATGAGTTCCAGAATGCTTTGCTTCAAGTTTTCCATCTATGACGCCCCTTTTGACGTAGTGGTGTAAATGGTAGCATAAACCGCCTATTATTATAGCACACGCTCCCCCACCTGTCCGTAGATTGCTGCCCAAAGAGTGTGTGAAACATTCCGTAAACGTGCGTCGTCTTATTACCGACAACAAATTTTGGCAAGAAGCAGATATGAGGGGGATCAAAATGAAAAGAACATTTGCCGGGCTTCTCGCCTCCGTGATGGTAGTGGCCGCTATACCCTTCCTGTTCACGACAGGTACAATCGCGGAGCCAACCGTTCAAGCCGCAGCATCTACAGAAAAGTTGCCAGTAGTCGGTTCCTATGCGGAGCTAAAAAAGCTCATTCAATCATCAAACCTGGACAGCTACCATTATGCCACCATGGAAATGGGTACCGCTATGCCAGTAGCAGCACCTAGCACAGCCAACAAAGTAGCAGACACCTCCGGCGGCGCTGTTCGCGGTGATTTTTCCACAACGAACACACAAGTGCAGGGCGTCGATGAAGCAGATATCGTAAAATCAGACGGCACTTATCTTTATCAATCCACGCAAAATGAAGTGCGCATCATCAAAGCGTATCCAGCCACCGAGATGAAGGTCGCAAGCCGCATCAGCTATGACAATGGAAAATTCGTACCGCAAGAAATGTATGTAGACGAACGCAGACTCATCGTAATCGGGCAAGCGGATGAGACCATCTCCTATCCTCCTGGTCCTGCTTCCAAAAGAGGCATCCCCCGTTTCCAAGGCATGCAGTCCGTGAAAACCATGATCTACGATATTACGGACAAAAAACAACCTCGGCTCATTCGTCAATTGGAGCTGGAAGGCCAGTACATGTCGTCCCGCAAAATCGGCGCGAGCTTGTATGTGACAGCCAACCATTACATGGATACGTATCGTATCATGCAAGAGAAAGCAGAAGTGCCAGGTCCAACGTATAAAGACAGCGCCCATCATAACCAATACCAAACCATTCCCTACAGCGAGATTCGTTACTTCCCGGATCACTTTCGTCCAGAGTATTTGATCGTCGCTGGTGTGAATCTGGATGATTCGAAACAAAAGATGTCACTGAATACGTATCTTGGTGCTGGCGAGAACATCTATGCATCCACCAAAAATCTGTATGTAGCCGTCACCCAGAACAATGCCCAGCCAGTAGCCGTTAAGCAAAAAGGAGTGACAACTCCTTTGATTGCACCTCCCATTGAGTCAGATACAACCATTTACCGTTTTGCCATGAACAAGGGAGACATCCGGTATACAGGAAAAGGGTCGGTGCCTGGACGCATTCTGAACCAGTTTTCCATGGATGAAAACGATGGTTATTTCCGAATTGCCACCACCAGCGGTGACATGTGGCGAGACGATGAGCTTACTTCGAAAAACAACTTGTATGTACTGGACAACAAACTCGAGGTATTCGGCAAGCTAGAAGGCATCGCTCCAGGCGAACGCATTTACTCTGTCCGTTTCATGGGAGATCGTGCCTACATGGTCACCTTCAAAAAAGTCGACCCGCTGTTCGTTCTCGATCTGAAGAAGCCTTCTGCTCCAAGCGTACTAGGTGCCCTCAAAATTCCAGGTTACAGCGACTATTTACACCCGTATGATGAAAACCATATCATCGGTTTTGGCAAAGAAGCAGAATCAGATAAAGACTGGGCGTACTACCAAGGGATGAAAATTGCCCTCTTTGACGTCAGTGATGTAACCAAACCGAAGGAAAAGTTCAAGACTGTTATCGGGGACAGAGGAACGGACTCCGAGCTGTTGCGCAATCACAAGGCTCTGCTGTTCTCCAAAGAAAAAGATCTGCTAGCCTTCCCTGTATCCGTCCACGAACGTACGGCTGAACAAAAAGCCAAAAACGATATGCGCGAGTACGGCCACTTTACTTTCCAAGGTGCCTATGTATATCAGCTCGATCTGCAAAAAGGTTTTCAACTGACAGATCAGATCACCCATCTGTCGAAGGAAGATATCGCGAAAGCAGGCGAAGGCTGGTACGACAGCTCCAGTAACATTAAACGGATACTCACGATTGGCGACACGCTCTACACCATTTCCGACGATTATGTCAAAACGCAGCAGCTCTCTTCCCACCAAAAAGAGAATATCTTGCCATTGACGAAATAGCGGTAATGCTCTGTCATGCGGACAGGTTCTGTGCTAAGATGGGGTAATAGATGCAGCGTAAATAGAGAGGGTGTCACTACGTGGAGTATTTGAGTTTTAATTTGACATCAACGCTGGCAGGGATTGCGGCTGTGCTGTTGGTTATGTTTATTCGCCTGCACTGGCCCTTCCGCTTTCAGTACATGGCCAATCTTTTCAAACGCCGTTTGAATATTCGATTGCGCTGGCTGGAGGCTTCCTATCGGAAGAACCGTTCCCGAGCTGTCGCTATGCTGGATAAATCAACCCATGAGATCATGCTTGGCAATTATGAAATGGCCGAAAAATATATCGTTCAAGGAATCAACGTTTGCAAAGAACGACCAACGTTATTCAATCAAGCGATGATTCACTACTTGTTTTACAACCTAGCGATCGTTTACTATTCATCCGAACGATACAATGAATCATTGGAAGTGGCGTTTCGTATTTACCAGCGTGATCAGGGAATGACTGATTCCTTAGCTCTTATTGCATGCTCACACGCCCGCCTGGGTGAAGTAGAGAGTGCGATAGAAGCTTACCAGCTGATCGCAAGCAAACGATCGGCAAAAGACTGGAAGCTCTTCTGCTTGGCAGAGATTGAAGCTGCCAAAGGAAATTACGAGCGAGCCCTTTCCCATCTCAAGCAATTGATGGGCAAATCAGCCAGTCTTTTGCATCTGAATCACACCGTACTGGAAAAACGCTTGGAAGAGTGGAAAAAAGCCTCTACACAAGCCAGCTAATCGATTGACGACCGCACATTGCTTTATGTGTGCGGTTTTTATTTTCCCGTCCCCGTAACGCTGCTCTATGCACAGTCGTATTACTATCAAGAAAGTGAGGTATTTTTCATGAAAAAATTCAATGTAACTATACTTGCTGCCTCAGCACTCGTACTAAGTCTCGCCGTGGTAGGCTGTAGTTCTGGAAAAGAATCTGCTTTCTCTGCGGATAACCCTGTTGCCAAAATAGGTGATGTGACGATCACTCAAGAACAAATGTACGACAAGTTGAAAAAAGATGCTGGTAAGCGTGTCATGGCTGATATCATCACCTTGGAGCTGTACAAGCAGGAAGGCGCTGCACAAGGAGTCACTGTAAGTGATCAAGAACTCGATGCGCGTGTGAACCCAGTTAAAGAAAAAATGGGATCACCAGAGAGATTCCAACAGTATTTGGATGATAAGCAAATGACTGAGCAAGAGCTCCGTGAGGGCGTGCGTGCTGTCATGCTGCGGGACAAGCTGTTCGAGAAGGCTAAACCGATCACTGAAGAACAAATCAAAGAATACTATGAGAAAAACAAAGATAAGTTCGAAGGAACACTCGAAGAAGTTCGCCCGCAAGTGATTGAAAAAGTAAAAACCAGAAACAAACGAAATAATATGGATAAATGGATCGATGAATTGTATAAAAAACATAACGTCCAAATCATGGATAAAGATTTAGAAAAAGAAAAAGAAGTGGAAGAAGAAGAAACAACAACTTCCAGCAAGTAATGCAAAAAGACTTGTGCAAGCCGGCAGTACGCGGCACACAAGTCTTTTTTTCGTTACGAACGGGCAATCGCAATCAACTCTTGCAAAAACATCTTAATTTCGCCTTGAAGAATGGGGCCATGACCAGTCGCTAAATACTCAATGGGCCAATCCTGCAAAATCTCCAAGCCCTCCGTAAACTCCACCGCTCGCTCTGGTTCACGTGCTACCCATTGCTTCAAGTGTTCTTGATAAGCTGTCCGACAGTCCACTTCTCCGCCAACAATTTGGCCGAGTTCTGTGTTTTCAAAGCACAAATGATCGCCGACAAAGCATATTTTCGACTGGGGATCAAAGAAGGCAACTGAGCCTTCTGTATGAAAGGAAAGCAGTCGGAAACGCAGTGAAGGCAGATCCCCCCCACTCCCTGTAAACGTATGGCCGAATAGCGTCTGTGAAAAATCGTCCAGTTCGTAATAATCTTCGAGGTGAATCCAATTGTTTCGAGAAGGGAACATATCGGCATTTCCAATATGGTCAGCATGTCGATGAGTGAAGTAGACATATTCCGTTCGCTCTGGCTTGACCCCGATCTCTTCCAACGCCTGTTGAAAAAATGAACGTTGCTTGCGCTGGTGAGAATCAATCAATACAAAGGCATTCCCTTGTTTGATCACATAGCTGTTCACGTAGCTATTCCACGCTTCCTCATAGGTGATGATCGCCCAGGTGGAGTCTGTGATTGGTGCAATCACATTGTTCATGCCTCCATCTCTCCTCTCCTCCCAGATACAACTTCTTATTGCTATTATACACAATCATGCACAACCGTGCTGACTCGTGCCCAAACTTATCCTACACGATCAAACAGTCGCCTCTTCCCCTAAGCTTACCCAAGATCTTCCTTGCGAGCGTTGAATGTGAACAGGTACACCGAAAAAGCTTGTCAGACGCTCAGCCGTTAAGACCTCATCTGTTTTTCCAACCTGGTCTACTTCCCCCGCTTTTAGCAGCAAGGTATGCGTGAAGCAAGGCAAAATTTCTTCAATGTGATGGGTGACATAAATGAGAGTGGGCCCGTTTGGCTGTTTGGCGATTTGTTCAATCATGGCCAACAGCTGTTCTCTTGAAAGCAAGTCCAGTCCAGTGCAAGGCTCGTCTAGGATGAGTAATCGAGGGGAAGCCATCAATGCACGAGCAATCAGTACTTTTTGTCTCTCCCCTTGCGATAAAGCGGCAAAACGTCTGTTTTTCAATGCACGGCATCCAAATGTATCGAGTAAATCCGACGCTTTCTCTACTTCCGCCTCCTCTGGAACGGAATACAAGCCGATGGTTGCCTCCCGTCCACTCAAGACGACACGGAGTGCGGTTTCATGCTCGTGAAGCTGTGCCATCAACGCCGTGCTTACCCAGCCGATTGATTTACGCACCTCGCGTAAGTCGACTGTTCCGTAAAGATTTCCTAATACACTGACCTCCCCCTTTGTCGGCCACACATAGCCACAAATGATATTCAACAGACTGGTTTTACCAGAGCCGTTTAAACCGACTAAACACCAATGCTCCCTGTCTTGCACTTGCCAGGCAATGTCTCTCAAAATGGTTGTTTCATCCCTTTGCCAGGTAACCTTTCTCACATCAATGATCATGCTCTCTCCACTCCTGACTCTCACAGTTGTATGTGAAAAGAACCTCCATGGCATATGGAAGCACACGGAGGCCCTAACACAAAAACAGTTTCGTTAAAATTTGCCTTGAATCTTGAATACAATCTCCGCAAACAACGTAGCGAATAGGAACGTACCTGTAAAGACGACGAGAGACACAACTACGATACGCCAGCTAAGCTGTTTGAATAAATGAACGTCTTTTCCGAGTGACAGACCTGCATACGCGAGAATCGGCGTGGCCAATGCGAGCAGATTGATCTTGGCAATCGCAGCAGCCGTATATTCGTTCCCTGGAAAAAACGGGGAGGTCGCAAGCATCGCAAACAAAGAGATCCATACAATGACGGGAGATTTGAACGGAAGAATGCGAGTGAAGCCCATTCCGATCAACGTAATGACCGCCAAGAGTAAAATACCTGGCAAAGATTCCATCAATGGTACTTTATAACCGATCCAGTTACCGATGAGAGCAATGAAGCCAATGATAAAAATCGTCAAGATTTGATTCATGCGCTTTTTCTCCCCCCTTCTGCTGCAGAAGAAGCGCCTTTGCGCCCAATGATAGGCTCAAGCCATGCGTACAGCTTTTGTGTGACCGGCAAGGAGAAGAAGATACATACGTACGTTCCGACGATACTCATCATCAAGTTTGCCGCTCCGGAATAAAAGGCAATGTCTTTTTGCGCTTCCGGGAAAATAACAGCCAATGAGCCTGTTGCTGCTGCCATCATGCTACCGGAACCAACTGCGGCTCCCATCGCCAGAGAAATCGGGTGAAACAACCCGCTGCTTCCTAAAATACTTGCAAGAATCGACATATAAATGGCACCAAACAAGGTTCCGCAAATATATACACCCAGCGCGCCACGAGCTTCGGCAGAGTTTGCTCCAAACTTATCAACAATGATTGCCAAGTTTGGCTCACGGTCGAGAGAATAAGTCGCCCCAATTGCTTCACGCTTCAGACCTAGCCACAATGCGATTGGCAGACCAAATGCGATTGTCCCTACAATGTGTCCCATCTCTTGGACGATCAAGGATACACCAGAGCCGAGAAGCTTAGGCAGCTCAGGACCGATATTGGCTCCCAGCTTCGCAATAAAGATCAAGAACGAAACACCCAAAATATTGGCTGCGACGTTCATTTCTTTTTCACTCAAAAATTTAAACTTAGGCCAGCTAATTGCCCCACCTAAAACGAGCGCGTAGAGCATCGGAAACAGAGCGATAACCCCGATGCCAATACTGATTTTCTTTGTCCCGATAAATTCTGTCAATGCGACGAGAATCAGTACGAGAAAATGCAGCTTGTACTCATTGACGCGTGCCTCTGCCATACAACATCCCCCTCATTCTATCTCGCTCTACTCCATGACGACTTTTTGAGCGGCCCGAACAAACAATTCCACGCCGCGTACCATTGCATCCTCATCAAAATCAAAGCGTGGATGATGGTGCGGATACGTAAAGCCTTTGTCTGGATTGCCAGCGCCCAATTGAATAAAACAGCCTGGAGCTTTTTTCAAATACTCAGAGAAATCTTCACCCGGCATCAAAGGATCAATGTAAATAATCTCTTCTTCTCCCCAACGCTCACGGATCGTATCCTCCATCAGCTTGGTCACCTGCTTGTCGTTGACGACCGATGTGTAGCCATGCGAGAACGTCAATTCATAACTTGCGCCATGCGCTTCCGTAATTCCTTTGACAATTCGTTCAATCCACATCGGAATATTTTGGCGAATCTCCGCATCGAAGCAGCGCGTGGAGCCCGTCAGTGTCATCGAATCTGGAATGATGTTATAAGCTGTCCCTGCATTCAGCATCGTCACCGAAATAACGACCTTGTCCAACGCACTAACGTTGCGGGATACAATTTGTTGTAGGCCAGTAATAACCTGTGCCCCAATGACGATCGGGTCAACCGATGCTTCCGGTTGCGAGGAGTGCCCGCCTTTTCCTTGAATCTTGATATCGAAGCGATCTGTCGATGAAGTAAGTGCCCCGTAAAGTACACCAAATTTCCCGACAGGCATGTACGAGGCCAAATGAATGCCGATAATCGAATCCAGTCCGTCCGCTGCACCAGCTCTTACGATTTCAGCAGCCCCACCCGGCGGCAGCTCCTCGGCATGCTGGAAGAAGAAACGAACCTCGCCTTTGATTTGATCCTTGTACTGGGACAAAATTTTTGCGGCTCCCAACAGCATTGCTGTATGACCGTCATGTCCGCACGCGTGCATCACGCCAGCTTTTCCTGATGCATATGGCACATCATTTTCTTCATGGATGGGGAGAGCATCAATATCAGCGCGAATGCCAAGAACTTTTCCTGGTTGTGATCCGATCAGTCGAGCGACCACACTCGTTTTCGTTGGCCGCGAAAGCTCTAAATTCCCGAAAGATTCCAACGTTTCGTAAATAAATTGAGACGTCTTCTCCTCTTCAAACGACAATTCTGGATGCTGATGGAGATATCGTCGCCATGAGACTACCTGCTCAGCTACTTCATCCGCCCATTTCTTCGTTTCCAAACTCACACAATCACTCCTTTTTCTGCTTTCTTCTTCAAAATCTTCCGAGTCAGTTAAGTTTAGCTAAAAAAAATATCGTTTTGTGAATTCTATCACGGAACGATGAAAATAACAAATGTCCATTCCACAAGGACAAAAATGTCGAATCTACATCTGTAGCTGTCTATTTATTTGTTATTTTAGAATTTTCCATCGATAATGTCCATGTAAAATATACTATTTGGAACAATAAAAACATTTACGCTGCTAGATTGGGAGCTTTTCTAGAGAAAAGCCCTTATCCCTATTCTACATTTACTGCAAAAACGACAAAGCGATTCGAAAATTGCCCCAGCCACATTTCTCCATTCCCTACCATCACGCCTTGATCATTGACAAACGTATCCGTTACCTTTTGCTGTAAAAACGCTTCCTTTACCTTCTCCGTGATGATTCGATCATACTCTTCCAAAAATTGCTGTTCATCTCGGATAAAATGACTTTTCCCGTCTTTGTTCACACGTAGTGGATACCTGATATGCTTGGCTACTTCTGTCTTGTCATTTTTTTTGACCGCTTCTTGAAGGTTTCCAAAAAAGGCTTCGAATGCGCCTGCATTTGTAATACCCGCGACTTCATACCGATTCGAGGAGTTTTCTTCACGCGCATATCTGTCATACCCACTCACCTGTGGAACCAAACTCATCGTTGCTTGAGCCATCAGCGCGATTCCCATCGCAAGCAACACCCATCTCATTCTTTTCATCGCGTTCCTCCCATATGTATTGCTATTTCCTTCCTACTCATAGCTTTTCGTCCTCTGCCATTCGTTATGCAAAACCTCCTTCAACGAAAAAAGCCCTATGCCAATACTGACATAAGGGAGGCTCTGCACTTTCCGTGAAACGGAACTTCTTTTCCATTAGGAATCCCTATATTTCGCTTCCTGACGCTTAATGTCTTCCTCCGAATTGCCCAGCGCAGCTTGCGGGCCCTTGAAATGCTTCCGGTAATAAGCCAAATCCATGAGCAGAAGCACCAAAAACATGGCTATCAAGGCGTACCCAGCTGTCTGATTGGGTGGAATCACCATCATAATCGAGATGGAAATGATCCAAATCAAGCTCAACACATTAATGGGTTTACTCCAGTTCCCCAAATGCCAGGGACCGTAATGCTTCCGCTGAAATAGGCCTCGCGATTCCGCCCGAAGCTTGAGGTATAACGGAATCCCGTAGGCGACATAAAGCCCAACGACACTAACCGCCGTAAGAAATGCCAAGGTCGTATACGTCGTGTTCGGATTGATGCTTTTCACGATGTAATCGAACAAGGCAAGTGCAAAGGAAAGAATGATAACCAGCCAAATTGCTTTTGCTGGCGTTCTGTACTTGGTCGATATTTCTGCCCACTGGTGGCTCCATGGCATTCCTTTGTCACGTGAAAACGCATACAACATTCGCGAAAAGGAAGTAATGGACGCCAGGCCACAGAACCACATCGCAAAAGTAACCAGCCACAGCACCACCGAACCAAATGTGCCACCTAATGCCTCGCTAATCACATAAATAAATGCATTTTCCGCTTCACTCGCAGCCGCTGCGTTTGTGATGGATAAGGTGACAAAAGCAAGCATGATGAATCCAAAAATAAAGGAAAAGGCCACAGACGTATAAATCCCCCAAGCAGCACGAACCCGTGGGTTAATCGTTTCTTCAATCGTATGTGCCGATGCATCATAGCCAGTAAACGTCCACTGCGCTTGTAACAACCCAATTAAAAAAGCAATCGCGTACGGTTTGTCTGAAAAGGTTTGACCGACCTGAAAGAGGTAATCAAGCGGTTGCAAATCATGACGGGAGAAAAAGACGAGGCTTCCGACGAGTATGACGACGACGCCAATATGGTACCAAGCGGAGAAGTCATTTAACCGAGCAACGAGTCGAATTCCAATGTGGTTAAATGTACCGTGCAAAAGGAGTGTGATCCCGAACAGGATTAACGTGGTCGTTTCTGTTGAAGTATAACCAAACGCACTCGCGAGCAGCGGGTCCGCAAACAAAGAGAACGAATAGTCAATGCCTGCGACAATCCCGATTTGGCCGATGAGATTGATCCACGCTGTGTACCAGCCCCATCGTTTGCTACCTAGAATTGCTGCCCAGTGATACAACGCTCCGGCTGTAGGGATCGCAGATGCGAGTTCAGACATCGATGCTGCAATCAGGATGACGAATAACGCTACCAAGGTCCATCCGAAGCCCATCATGCCAGAACCGCCATACAATAAACCGTGCCCGTACAACGATACTGCACCTGTCAAAATAGAGATAATCGAAAATGAGATCGCAAAGTTCGAAAAGCCACCCATATCCCTCAGTAATTCCTGCGCATAACCAAACTTGTTCAGGTCTCTCTTGTCCTCGAGCAATTGCTGTTCTTTTTCCTGCTGCATTTCGTTATCCCTCCCTCTCTGCTTGGGAACCGATAAAGCTCTCATGCGCGCTTTCATCAAATTGCCGGACGCTTTCGTTTGCCCGATACCCAATGGCAATCGCAACTCCAATGGTAAACAGCAATAAGATGACACCTAGAGCCAGCATACTCTCCCTCCTTTCGTCCTAGATGCAATTCCTTGACAAGTTCGCAGGAATAGTACATTTTACGTGACAATTTGATAGCTATACCACCTCATTTGGCTAGCCGATGCAAAACAAAAGAGCAACTCATGTGAGCTGCTCCTCTTGTTTAACTCGCGCCTTTTTGGGCCTGCAAATAAAACGCTACGTCTTCACTCGGTAACGGTCTGCTGAATAAATAGCCTTGCACTTCTTCACACAGATGCTCTTGCAAAAACGCAAGCTCTTCCTTCGTCTCGACCCCTTCCGCGATCACATGCAGTTGCAAATGATGCGCCATGGAAATAATCGTGGACACGATGGCCTGATTGGAAGGCTGTTCGATCATGTCGCGCACAAACGAGCGATCTATTTTCAAACGATTTAATGGAAATTCTTTCAGATAGTAGAGAGAACTGTAGCCCGTTCCAAAATCATCAATCGCAACGTGCACCCCTAATTGCTTCAGTTCCTTAAGTGCCTGTGTGGCGCGTTGGACGTCGATCATGCTGCTTTCTGTGATTTCCAGCTCCAAGTATTCCGGTGCTAGCCCTGTCTGGTGCAGAATCTCAGCGACCATCTGGGTAAAGTCTTGTTTGAGGAATTGCCGCGCAGATAGATTAACGGCTACCCGAAGCGGCATGAGTCCCTGCTCTTGCCATTGCTTGTTCTGTTTGCAGGCCGTTCGCAGTACCCATTCCCCAATCGGTACGATCAACCCGGTTTCTTCTGCTACAGAGATGAACTGGTCTGGCAAAAGCAAGCCTCGTTCAGGATGATCCCAACGAATCAACGCTTCTACACCAACGATTGCGCCTGATTTGGCACTTACCTGTGGCTGGTAGTGCAATAAAAATTCTTGCCTGGCCAAAGCGCGATTCAATTCATTTTGAATATTCATTTTGTCATTCACTGCTTGCTCCAGATTCGGTACATACAGGTGGAAACTGTTCTTCCCTTTGTCTTTTGCTGCATACATCGCCGCATCTGCGTTACGCATCAAGATACTCCTGTCTTGCCCATCCTCTGGATATCGAGAAATCCCGATACTCGTCGTTATGTACAGCTCGTGCCCATGGATAAAAAATGCCTGTTCAATCCTTTGGTTGATTTCATTCGCCATGGAAGATACTTCTCTTTCCGTGACATCCGTAAGAATCACCATGAATTCGTCTCCGCCAAGCCTGCTTACCGTTCCTTTTTTACCCAGACAATCCTGCAATCGCAAGGAGGCTTCCTGAAGTAACAAGTCACCAAAATCATGACCCAAGGAATCGTTTACCAGCTTGAAATGGTCGAGATCCAGAAACAACACGTATACTTGCTGATCCGTTTTTTGTGCCTCCATGATCACCTGATCCAGTTGCTGTTCGACAAAACGGCGATTCGGCAAACCAGTCAACGAATCGTGAAAAGCGAGATAATTGATTTTTGCCTCGTATTCTTTCTTATTGGTAATGTCTCTTACAATCACAAATACGCCCGTAATCTGCTGATCGACAAATACGGGGGTATGGGTCATATTCAGATGAAGCTGACGACCCTCGCTCGTGGTCAAGGTGATCTCGTAGTTGCGCGCCTCACCCTGCACAGCATTTGTAAAATGTGTCGATATGAGCTTGGCATCTGTAGAAGTACACATCGCCATTAATTTTTCGAGAGGCAAGCTCTTCTCCTTTGTCAATCGCATCGCCGCAGGATTCATGTCGCTTTGGCTACCATCGATCGAGTAAAAGATCACCCCGTCGTAATTGTGCTCAAATAGCGATTTATAGCGTTGATCACTTTCTAGCACGCGCAAGGTCTTCCCTGCGAATTGCTTGTCCACGTATACAGAAGCCAATGTCACGACCAGAATCAACACGATGACAATGCCAATCATGGTAGCGATCAGCCCTGAATCATCATGCGTGATCCATGCGATTGTCATGTGCTCGTGAGCGACGAATGTGGTGGCGTACATACTAGTGTAATGCAAACCGGTAATGGCTGTTCCCATCAACAGCCCTGCAAAAATTTTACGCCAGAGACCTTCTACTGGGTCCACCGAACGCAATTGAAACGTAAGAATCAACGCTACCATCGAAACCAGGATGGCAACGAAAATGGAGACGGTAAACCATAGCCAATCGTACAGAATAATGGCGTTCATCATCATCGCTGCCATCCCTGTATAATGCATTCCGGCGATACCAGACCCAATGACAACCGATCCTGTTACTACCCTCGTTTTGGACATGGACTGCTCGCTCACGATCCATAATGTAATCGCTGATGATAAAACCGCCAAAACAATCGAGAAAAATACAATCAGGTTATCATACTGGACGGCAATCGGCAGATGCAAGGCAAGCATGGCAACAAAATGCATAGCCCAAATACCAAGCCCCATGGAGACGGCTCCAGCACATAACCAAAACACACGTCCCCTGCCTTTTGCATAATGGAGACGTGCGCCTAGATCTAATGCTGTGTATGACGCCATTGCTGAAATAAAATAGGAGAGAAAAACCAGAGTCATACTATAGGATTGGTCAAGACTATTCATTGCATTCTCCTTCAAAAACCTCTACCGAAGTCTACTCACAAGGAACATCCGCGCTTTTTAGGGAATGTTTATCGGCGTGCCTGTGACATTCTCCCATCTTATCCGTTTTATAATTCTCTGGCAAGAAGCCGACGACGATCCCGTTTTGGAGATACTACAAAGGAATGCTGCTGCGAAGGAGGGAGATTTCCTTGATCCGTATGGGCTATGCCTGCATCAGTGTAAAGACGAAAAACAATCCAAACAAAAAAACGACAGTTGCCCAAGTAAATAAATTAGATCCCCAAGCTCGGTTAAAAAAGCTGCGGCAAGTTATGCAGGCAAACTTTTTCAATTTAATGGATTTGCTTGCTTATAATGTAGAAAATCAAATCTTTGTGTATCGACTTCCTTCTGAATTTGTTCCACTGGCTACTCATCCAGTAGCAGCTGAATGGAATTGGGCAAAAGAATTCGCATGGGACTTCCAAAAGGCTGGGAATTATATCCGCAATCATGGCATTCGTATGACAGCTCATCCCGGACATTACAGCATATTGAACAGTGACAAGCCTTCTGTGCTGGAATCGACGATTGCCGATTTTTCCTACCATGCAAAAGTGTTTGATTTACTGGGGCTCGACGATAATTCCGTCTTGGTGACGCACGTGGGAGGAGTATACGAAGACAAGGCCTCTTCTCTCGATCGTTTTGCATCCAACTTCGAGCTCCTTCCTGAAAACGTCAAACGTCGTTTAGTCGTGGAAAACGACGACATGTCTTTTACCATGCGTGAGGTATTGGAGCTGTGCGAACGGATCGGTGTGCCGATGGTACTCGATATTCACCATCACAACTGCCATTCTGATGGCGAAGATTGGACGGAATACCTTCCACGCATTATTCAAACCTGGAAAGAACGTACACCGAAGATGCACATGTCCTCGCCTAAGTCAGCAAAAGACTTTCGCGCTCATGCAGACGATATTGACCCAGACGCGTTCCTTACATTTGTCAGTGCGCTAGCGGATTACAATGTGGACATCATATTGGAATGCAAAAACAAAGATGATGCCTTACTTACTTTAAGGCGCGAGTTAAAGAAAAAAGGGGTCGCTGTTGAAGCATTTACGAATTGAGTATGGAAAAGGACGCCGCTTAATTAGCTGGCGTCCTTCCTTATGCGCTTCAAAATGAACATCCGCAGCCACGCCCTCGTCTATGACCCCGTCTATGTCCACAATTGCATCCGGCCGAGGAGCTACTGCCACCCGAAGATGAAGATGATGAGCCCCGACCAAAGGAACTGCTACCGTCATTCCATAATTGGCAACGGTCATGATAATGATGCATTCTCCGTTCATGGTGCTTGTAATGTCTCCGGTACTCCATATATTTGCGGCGATTTTCACCATGCTCCTCGCATTTGTGGCGGAAGTACTGCATCCGGTCCATATGGAACTGGAATTTGAACAGGTACAGCTCCAGATCCCTTCCTATGTTCTCATTCGGTCGCGCATTCGGTCGCGCATTCGGCCTGACATTTGGTCTAATATTTGGCCTAATATTTGGCCTAATATTCGGTCTGATATTCGGTCTGATATTCGGTCTTAGATTTGGCATCATGTTTGGACTTTCATTCGGCCGCACATTTGGTCTTACATTCGGCCTTACATTTGGTCCTACATTTGGCCTCATATTTGGACTTTCGTTTGGCCGTACGTTCGGTCTGACATTTGGTCTCATGTTTGGACTCTCATTTGGTCGCACGTTTGGTCTAACATTGGGTCTGACATTTGGCCTCATGTTTGGGCTCTCATTTGGCCTTACATTCGGTGAAGAGTTAGGCATAGGGTTTGCGGGCATCCGGTTCGGTGGCATTGGCATTGGATTCGACGGTTTGAGGTTTGGTGGCATGGGATTCGCTGGCATCCGATTTGGTGGCATTACGTTTGGCACGTTAGGGTTAGCTAGATTAGGAGCAGGCATGATCGGTTTTTGCGGCATTGGGCGAGCAGGAATAGAATGATTCGGATTCATCGGACTTTCCGACTTGGGCTTTTCAGGAGAAGGCTTCATAGGTGACGGCATCGATGGAGACGGCAATGGCATCGCTGAAGAAGGCGGTTTCGGCATTTCTTTAGGACGCCTTGGGATTGCGGTAGGCATAGGCGGCATCTTACGTCGCTTTTCCACGGAATTCTACACGTCCTTTCGGATGAAATAACACAGTACATGGTATGACATTTATCCAACTCAAGAGACGACTCTCGCCCAGTTTGAAAAAATGGACTAAGCCCGTTTTTTGCTCTCTAGGGAAGTCGCCGTGACAAGATCATCTTGACTGCACGTGGGCATTTGATACAATGATAACAATAGCTAAAATAATCAGACAGTTGCACATGAACGAAAGTGAGGAAGAACGTATGCCGCTACGAATGCAGGCTTACACGTTTTCATCCAATCACATATATGCTCTCGAGCGAGGGGTTAGGATATGATGTCCTAACCCCTCGCTCTTTTCGTTCTCTGCTCTGCTAAAGGAGGAAATTACAGATGAATCAGCAAGTAAACGTTGTAAAAGTAGATGGGGATCAATTCCGTATCGAAGATGTTGTTTCCATTGCAAGAAGCGCCACCCACGTCCAATTGACCGAAGAAGCATTGCATCGTGTTCGTGCTTCACGTGCCATGGTGGAGCGAATGGTATCGCAGCAGGAAGTCGTATACGGAATCACCACTGGCTTCGGAAAATTCTCCGATGTCATGATCCACGACGAGGACGTAAGCAAGCTACAAGAAAATTTGATTATGAGTCATGCTTGCGGGATGGGCGACCCTTATGCCGTTGAAGTTGTCCGTGCGATGATGGCTTTGCGCATCAATGCGTTGGCAAAGGGTTATTCGGGTATTCGAGAAGAAACATTGCTTCAGCTTGTAGAACTATGCAATCGAGGGGTTCATCCAATTATTCCTCAACAAGGCTCCCTTGGTGCAAGCGGCGACCTAGCCCCTCTCGCTCATATGGTATTGGTCATGCTCGGCAAAGGTGAAGCGCTCGTCAATGGCAAGCGGCTATCCGGCAAAGAAGCACTGAGTGAAGTGGGTCTTTCCCCTATTCGACTGGAGGCAAAAGAAGGTCTGGCTCTGATTAACGGTACACAAGCGATGACTGCACAGCTTTGCCTCGCCTTGTATGATTCGCGAGTTCTGCTTGAAAGCGCTGAATTGATTGCCGCGATGACGATTGAAGCGCTGCGTGGAATTCCAAAAGCATTTGATCCCCAGCTCCATCTCGTCCGCCCGCATCCAGGACAGCTGGAATCAGCGAAGCGCTTGCTCCAGCACTTATCCGGCAGCAAACGTACAACTGCGCAGGGTGAGTTACGCGTCCAAGATCCATACAGCCTTCGTTGCCTCCCGCAAGTGCACGGTGCAACTCGTGATACGCTGGAGTATGTATGGACTACCGTTACACGCGAATGCAATAGCGTCACCGATAACCCTATTCTTTTCACAGAGACAGGCGACGTTATCTCCGGCGGGAATTTCCATGGTCAGCCAATGGCATTCGCAGCTGATTTTCTTGCCATTGCCATAGCTGAGCTAGCAAATATTTCCGAAAGACGCACAGAACGTCTCGTCAACCCACAGCTAAGTGGTCTACCCGGATTCTTAACCGAAAATGGCGGACTCCATTCTGGATTTATGATTACGCAATATGTAGCCGCTTCCATTGTTTCTGAAAACAAAGTGCTCTGCCATCCCGCGTCAGTCGATTCGATTCCGTCATCTGCCAATCAGGAGGACCATGTCAGCATGGGAACAACTTCTGCTCGCAAGCTTCGCACAATCGTATCGAATGTCACCAAGGTGCTTGCCGTTGAATATTTGGCAGCAGCACAAGCTATCGATTTTGGCTCGGGAGATCTCGGGACAGGTACAGCACGAGCCTATGAGCAGTTGCGCCGGGTGATTCCCCGCCTGCATGAAGACCGCGAAATGCATCCTGATCTCGTAAAGTCAGAAGAGCTGATCCAGCAAGGGACACTCGCGTTTGTGATGGAATAATCGTTCGTGTATAGGAACCATTGTCTTTCTCTGTTAGAATGGAGCTAAGGATAAGCATTTAGACCAAACCACTTGAAGTATGGAGGGCTGTCTCATGAAAGCAGGCAGAGAACTGGACCATCCTGAGTACCTGTTACTGTTTGATGGGGTTTGTCATCTGTGCCACGGTGCTGTGCAGTTTATTTTGAAACGTGATCCGCATGGACACATTCACTTTGCATCCTTACAGTCAGAGAGAGCACAGGAAATTTTGTCTCATTACAAGTATCAAGAAAAAGACATGTCATCCGTGGTTTTTATCGCCAACGGACAGCTATATACAAAATCGGATGCGATCTTGCATGTTGGTCGCAAGCTTCAAGGTGGATGGCCTCTGTTGTCAAACGTAGCTCGGCTCATCCCTAGACCTGTCCGCAATCCGATCTATGATTGGGTCGCGAGAAATCGCTATCGGTGGATGGGCAAAGCTGAACAATGCATGCTTCCTACCCCGCAGATCAGATCCCGCTTTTTGGATTAAAAGAAAAAGGAGAAGCCGTTGTCCTACCACGGCTCCTCCTTTTTTATTCGCTGTGACCAATCATTCGTTCTTGAATGACAATCCCTTTTCCTTCAATGCAGTCCGAAGTTTCGGCATAGATGCTGGCCCCATCCCATGATATTTCAGGATCTCTTTTTCGCTGTAGGTTGCGAGCTGTTCCAAGGAAGTGATCCCATTGTGCTCCAATGCCCTTCTTGCTGGTGCGGAGAGCAGAGAAAGAAATCCCGTGTCCGGTTTGCGTTCTTGCTCACAAATTGGACAAGTTGGACAATCACTGCTTTTCATGTATGGATGACCATTCGCACAAGTTCTTACCGTTTTTTTGGAAGTTGTCATGGCACGTATCCTTTTTATTTCGACGTGGCTTGTGGATGCTCATCGCTCACATAGTCAGCCGCTTTGGCATTTGCCTCTACTTGCGCTGGGCTCTTGCTGCCTGGGATCACAGTCGTAACAGCCGGATGCTTGAGGCACCACGCCAATGCCCACTGCGCCATATCCATACCTTCTGGGACTTCATTCTTCTTGATTTCTTCTACTTGGAGCAGCAGCTTGTTAACATGCTCCTGATCGTGTCGGTGTCGCACATCGTTTCCACCGAATACAGAACCCGGCTTATACTTTCCGCTCAAATAACCACTCGCCAACGGAACGCGAGCCAGCACACCCAGGTCTTGCTGCTGGCAAGAAGCAAAAACACCTTCTTCCGGCTTTTGATCCAGACGATTGTACACCACTTGGATTGCCTTTGCATTCACCGAAGTAGCGGCGGATGTTTGATGCATGTTGTCATTTTTCGCAATCGAGAGGCCAAGATGACGGATCGTTCCTGCCTTCACCTGTTTGTCGAGGTAGGTCCACAAATCATCATTGTCAAAAGCCTCGTCAGGTCCCGAGTGGAATTGGTACAAGTCAATATAGTCCGTCTGCAAGGCTTGCAGCGATTTTTCCAATTGTTGCTGAACTTCAGCTGCTCCGTAATGATTGGTTCGAGAAAATTTGTCATGAAAATGATGCCCGAATTTCGTCGCCACGATCCAGTCTTCCCGGCGGTTTTTTTTCAAATATCCTCCGATAAGCTGTTCGGACAGATGATCTCCGTAGCATTCCGCTGTATCAATCAAATTGATGCCGAGATCTTTTGCCTTGTCGAGAATCTGGTCAACAGCTTCTTGCGAGAAATCCATTCCCCACTCCCCGCCAAATTGCCAGGTACCTACACCGATTACGGATACGTTCAGGTCGGTTTTTCCTAATCTGCGGTACTTCATTGCCCGATTCCTCCTCATCATGGATAAACGAGAATCCCCTGAACGAATGTTCGCTCAGGGTGTAGACTAAAAAAATTATATGCTTTTCTCGATGTTCAATTGGCTCACAAAATCTTGTAGATTCCCTTTTCGTTCCTTGCGCATTTTCTTGCGCTCTTCCGCAGTTGCCATCAATCTCTCTTCTTCCTCTGTTTCAGGGGCAATAGCTGGCACATCAGTCGGATTCCCTTCCTCATCTAGGGCAACAAAGGTGAGAAAAGATGTCGCGGTCAAAATGCGCTTACCGGTCTGGAGATTTTCCGAGATGACTTTAACGAAAATCTCCATAGACGTTCTGCCTGTTGACGAAACAAAAGCTTCCAAGCAGATGGAATGTCCCATTTTGACGGGAGCAAGAAAATCAATCGAGTCAATCGATGCTGTCACAACAGGGCGACGCGAATGTCGCATCGCAGCGATTGCAGCTACCTCATCTATATAAGCCATCATCGTACCACCAAAAATAGTACCATGGTAATTCGTATCAGATGGCTGAACCAGTGATGCCTGAATTGTACGAGATTCTTGAGTTGTCTTGACGTTCATCGCTGTTGCTCCTTTATCAATCTACTTGATGCATACATCATCATATCACAAGGCATTCAACGTTCCAATTGATAGCTGCTCGCAAGCATGCCTTCTATTCTCTCTGCATCATCTTGCAAAATGTAACGTAACAAAGGGAGATTCCACTCATAGGCTGGGCGATAGCCGTCTAAAGCAAACAGCTTGTCGTCTATATGAGTAGCAAGCTTTCGACGGGCAGGACTGGCACAGTAAAACTGCTCCAAATAATCCGTACCCCATCTGGAAAAGGAGGACGTTTCTTTGGTAACCGCCGTTAGCAGGATCCCTTCCTCTGTTTCAATCAAATCGATTGGATACAGTTGACAGCTAAATGGCTTAAGAGGCTCAACTTCACGACCAGACTGCTCGGCATAAGCATGAATCGCACAGCCGTAACGCCCATTGTTTTCTTGATAAAAAAGACAATTGCCATGCCGCATGCGAATGGTTCCTGGAGGTTCATTGCGATCCCAAACCCCATGAAGAAGCCAATGATTGCGTTCAGACTCATCCTGGAGTCCAGCAGAGATAGAGGGGATTTCCCCCTCCATGATTGGAACCTGCCATTCTTCTACAGCGTAAGGTTGTCCTCCCTCACAACACGTCTCACGATGAACCGTCCTGCAATTCCAACAGTCCAGATGAAACAAAGCTTGGAGGGCTGTTACATCAATCAAATATTGTCCCGCTCTCACCAAGGAATGCTTGTTTTTCTTTATATATTTTTCGCAGTGGTACGCCTCTTTATCAGACATGGGATCGGGCGTACCTACATAACGAAAAGCTCGCTTCGTTTTCATTTTTGCAAAACAATCTCCGCTTCTGTTCCAAAAATACGCAAATGGCCTTCCTCATAGCTAGCCAAATCTACTTCATCACCCGGAATTTCCATCAGGATTTCCATTTCTTCGCCCTCTACTGTCGTAAACACCAGCTGGAGATCTTTTTCTTCAAATTCATTGTCAGTCAGCTTGGTTTCGAGGAGCTGAGCTTGAAATTGTGTTACCTCTTCCTCTTCTTCGCTATCGGTATCCCATTGGGTAAAAGTCACGGAAACCTTTTGATTTTTATATTCCGCCAACAGTTGAATCAATTGCTCATGTTGTTGAATGTCCATCTTGTAATCCCTCCGAAATGGTTCATACTGCCCATCATAACAAAGTAGCTTTTAAAAAGCCAAAAAGAAATACCGCTTCGCTGTGGGAAGCGGCTACTTCTATTCTGCCTGTTAGCTTACTTTGCTAATGGTCTGGGCTAATGCAAAATCTTTGCCGGTTAAACCTTTTGCCTCGCGGGTGGCTAACGTAAACGTGACCGTTCCCCCTGCCAGATGAATTTCCACGTGCTGATTGTCATGCTCAAGCATCTCTGCCACACGATTGACGAAACTGATCGCAGTGGAAAAGTCACGACAGTGGTACGTGCGTGATAGTGCCATTCGGTCTTCTACCAGTTTCCAGCCAGGTACCTTGCTCAGATACAATTTGACCTGTTCCAAAGACAGCTTGCTCATTTTCGCAATGCCCCCTTTACCCGATGAATGGTTGTTACACCATCATATTCACGAGACGTACAGGTTATCCGCTCCCTATTGCTTCACGGCATAAAAAATCATACGAGGTGATTCATGCGCCACATATTCGTCAAATCGATAATTTCCAAATACTTGGATTTTTTCGAATCCCGCCTCTGTCAGCATCGCAATCATTTGCTGGGCAGAAAACAAGCGAACCTGCTCCATATACTCACGCGGTTCATTCGAAGACTCGTCGGAAATCAGTATCCGCTTTTTCACAAATCCATCCTGAATCCAGCGTTCTTCTTTAATCAACATTCCACTGACTTCCTTCGTAGAGTGCGGCACGAGATTGTCCATGACGTACGCTGCATTTAAGAAATCGATGACCACTTCACCTTTTGTTTTGAGTGCTTGTGCCATGTTACGAATAACGTTAGCATTTTCTTCATCTGTGGAGAAATAACCAAAGCTGGTAAACAAATTCACCACGATATCGAATTCTTCGTGAAACGGAATGTCGCGCATGTCACAGCGGGCAAAACTTAGCTGTGGATAGGTGTTTTGTTCCTCAGCCAACTGTAAGAGAACAGGCGACAAATCCACACCAACTACTTCATAGCCCCGGCGAGCCAGCGCACGCGAATGACGCCCGCTCCCGCAGCAAAGATCAAGTACGCGTCCTGTGTCCTTTACCGGCAATCTTTCCAACAGATTAGCGATCTCTCCATCTGCTGCCGAATCGTCCCTATGACGATACACAAGCACATAATCTTCGCGAAAGCTGCGTTCAAACCATTCTTCTGCCATGTCTGAGCCCCTTTAATTCCAAGATGTTCTTATTATACCACAGCGGGGTTTATCCGTTGCCCATTTGCATGTGGCAAAGTGTAGGAAAGCTTTGTTGAAAAATATAGAAATCACTTTACATACATACTGTATGTATGTTAAATTAACCTCATTCAATCGTGAGGGAGAGATCCGTAATGAAAGTGAACAGCTTTTATCCTGTCATCTTGACAAAACAAGTTGAGGCAAGCGCGAAGTTTTATCGAGAGCACTTTGGATTTGAAATTGTTTTCGAAGCAGACTGGTATGTGAGCCTGCAAAATCAGAGCAGCACTCCCGCATTTGAGCTAGCCATCTTAGATCCTTCTCACAACACAATTCCACAAGGATTCCGAAAGCCAGTAGATGGTGGTCTTATCCTTAATTTCGAAGTCGATGATGTTGACGCTGAATACGAGAGACTTATTGTGAAAGCAGGTCTTCCTCTCCATCTCGACATTAGAGACGAGGAGTTCGGTCAGCGGCATTTTATTACATCCGATCCGAACGGCATTTTACTCGATATTATAAAAGTAATTCCGCCTTCTGAAGCATTTGCTGAAAGTTATGTTGACCCTGTATAATCTGGCATGAAATAAGTAAGGAGATCGTATCGCATGAAGATGTCCAAAGCAGAGCAAAAACAACAAACGATGCAAAAACTGATCGAAGTAGCAAGAGAGATGTTCTCCAGGCAAGGCTACGCGGATGCCGCCATGGAAGACATCGTAAAGCAAGCCGGGGTGACCCGTGGCGCACTGTACCATAACTTTGGGAGCAAAGAAGGATTATTTGAGGCAGTACTGGCTTCTGTCCAACAAGAAATCGGAGAGCGCGTAGAAGCTGAAGCTGCGAAAAGTGAGGATCCTTGGCAACAATTGATCTTGGGTTGCTTGGCCTTTGTCTCCTCGGCCGTCGAACATCGCAACAAGCGGATTTTGCTTATCGATGGCCCTTCTGTCATCGGGTGGGAAACGTGGCGCCGGATGGACGAGGAAAACTCCATGAGGCATCTCAGGGAGCAGCTTCAAACGATGCAGGAGCAAGGATACCTTCGTCCCGTTTCCATCGATGCTCTGACGCATTTGCTGTCTGGTGCGATGAACGAAGCCGTGCTCTGGATTTCGGAGACGTCTGATCATGAAAAGTCCCTTGAGGAAATTTCAGCAGCAATGACCCTTCTCTTGGAAGGATATCGCACCAAATAAAAGCAAAAGACCCCTGCTTCCGCCTCTTACCGGCAAAATGCAGGGGTGCTCTCTTATTATAAAGGTTTTTTTATGATGAAAAGCGGGTAGCTCGTCCAAGCCGAATTTTTTCGGCAGCCCGAGCAATAATGCTCTCTACCGAAGATGGGTCATCCACAACATCGTATTCGTTGATATTAACCCGCAAAATCGGACAGGAAGTAAAGGAAGCAATCCAGCTATCATAGCGGCCAAACAAATCCTGCCAGTAATCCACCGGAGTTTGTTGCTCCATCGGACGCCCGCGCTCTTTTACGCGGTCAATAATATCATCGAAGCTTCCCTCTAAATAGATCAAAATATCCGGATGTGGGAAGTAAGGCGTCATGACCATTGCTTCAAAAAGTTCTGTATAAGTGCGGTAATCTTCTTCTGTCATGTTGCCTTGCTCGTACAGCATACGGGCAAAAATCCCGGTATCCTCATAGATGGAGCGATCTTGGACAAAACCGCCGCCATAATCAAACATCCGTTTTTGTTCCTTAAAGCGTTCTGCCAAAAAGAAAATTTGCAAATGGAAACCCCAACGCGATAAATCGTTATAGTAACGGCCCAAATACGGGTTATTGTCAACCTTCTCTACAGATACACGAAATCCTAGCTGATCTGCCAAGGCATGTGTAAAGGTGGATTTTCCTACCCCTACTGTCCCCCCGATCGTAATCACTGCGTTGTTCGGTATCCCGTATTTTTCACGAAGCGTGCTGTTTTGAAACCTCGACATGTACGCAACTCCTTATCCCCATGCTTACTTTTCCTTTGTTCCCTAACCTTCTTGTGCCATCAACGCTTGAACCCGTGGGGCAATTCGATCCAGTACATACTTCAAATCTTCTGGTCTATGTACGAAATCCAAATCGTCACAATCGAATTTGATGACAGGCGTATCCGGATGATGCTTTTCAAACGCTTCCATAAACTCGTTATAATCAGCAATCAGGTTCTCCATATAGGTGACATCCATGCTGCGCTCCATTTCGCGATCGCGCATCGCAATTCGCTTCATCACGGTCTCAATCGAAGCTGTCATGTAGATCACCAAATGGGCCTGAGGCAAATCCTCTGTTAGGATATCATAAATTTTGAGGTACTTTGGCAGGTTATCTCCTTGTAATGTCCGTTTGGCAAAAATCGTATTTTTGAAAATATTGTAATCAGAAACAACGGAAATACCCTGATTCAGGAACTGAGAATGAATATCCTGCAACTGCTTGTAACGGTTGCAGAGGAAAAACATCTCGAGTTGAAAGCTCCATTCGGCAATATTTTCATAAAATTTACCCAGGAACGGATTTTCGTTGACGATCTCTTCCAGTAGCTGCAAGTTGCATGCGCGGCTTAGTTCCCGCGATAAAGAGGTTTTCCCAATACCAATAGGTCCCTCAACGGTAATCAATATGGACTTCATGTATGCTTCGATTCCTTTCAAGAAAATGAGAGCACTCCATATTCTAGCACGTATGTAAGCGTTTGTCGAAAATATTCGTATCGTGTCGTTTGGTATCATTTGGTACTCATTTTTCTAAAAGAAAAACTGCTCTTCATCAAGAGCAGTCTGGTTCTTACGTAAAATATTCAACGCGTGCCTGCGGAAACAGTCGGGCAATTTCACTTTCCAAATGGGCCTGCAACGCCTTTGCTTGGAGGTCGGGATAGACATACTTCCCTTTGCCGTATTTCCCCCATTTGTACTTGCGCTCTTCTTCCTTCATCGCAAGCTTCGTTTTCGGATAGCGCTGGAGGATCAAGCTTTTAGCGATCTTGGTAAAACGGTGTTGGATCAGCTCGAACGTCAAATCCTCCATCGCTTCGGGAACCAACTGCGAACGCAGCCTTTCCAGCAAATCGGTATACCCCGCTTCCCATCCGTCAAACCAATATAAAGGCGCTAAAATAAAGCCGAGCGGATAACCGGCCTTGGCTACCTTTCCAGCGGCCTCCAGTCGCTGATGAAAGCTCGAGGTGCCTGGCTCAAAATTTTTGATGACATAGTCGGCATTCATGCTGAAGCGAAATCGGGTATGCTTGTTGTGCTTGGCATCCAGCAAGGAATCCACGTGATGAAACTTGGTCACGAACCGCAACCGCCCAAACTCCTGTTGGCCCATAAACTCAATCGCTCGTTTCAGATTGCCCGTAATATGCTCAATGCTAACCGGATCGGATGTACAGGCTGCCTCAAAACGAGTGATCTCACCCGGGCGTTCTTGGATATACTTCTCGGCTTGAGCAAGAATCTCATCTGTATTGACATACACACGTACATACGGTTTTGTCCCAATATTTGTGTTCAAATAGCAATAGTGACAGTGGGCAGCACATCCCGTTGCCAGTGGAATGGCATATTCTGCGGAAGGCTTGGAGGTCTCGAACTTCAATGTTTTGCGTACACCAATGACCAACGTCCGCTTCGCATTTCGATATTTCTCCACTTCTGTATCTCCAGGGATGCCGCGGACCTGATTATGGCTGGTCGTCATCTGCATCGGAATCCCTTCCGCTTGAAAACGACGATACAGCTCTTGACCGAGTGGATAATTCAGTGCATTTGGCTCGACGAAAATATAATCCGGAACAAACAGCTTGCTGCCTTTCTGCTCCGTCTTTTCAGGTCTTTCCAAAAGGGTCGTTCCCATAGCCATCATCCCCCCTTCACCTAGTATGCCCGTGCTATTTGACTGGACATAAGGAGAAGTATGGCTGTACCTTATTTCAGGGTGTTCTTAAAATCATGTAGTAGCGCCTTTGCTTGCTCCTGTTGAGCTAGCGGTACTTGCAGTGTATAGACATGTCCTGCTTTTTTGGTCTGTCTGGACAAAAGCCTGACTCTAATTCCTTTCATTTCTAAATAACGCCGACATTCCTGAGCAATCCGCGGGAGGCCATACGATTCATGAATCGTAACCCATTTGATCCACATGCACCTGCACCCCATCCTTACACACTTCTTTCTTTTACAGTAAGCAGTGGACAGGCGATTGGTTCAAAAAAAACAGCTTGGCTGACAATTTATGAAAACCGTTTTGGCACCTGCACCGTCTAATGCTAGAGGAGGGGGAAAAAGTGAATCTGGAACAGCTCGTTTCGCGTGCAAAAGATGGGGATGATGATGCCTTTTTTCAACTCGTCATCCTTCATAAAGAACAATTGTATAAAGTCGCCTACGCCTTTCTTCGTAACGAGACAGATGCACTGGAAGCCATTCAGGAAGCGACGTGCCGTTCCTATCTCAAGCTCGCACGGTTGAAACAGCCTGCGTATTTTCGTACATGGCTGACTCGCATCCTTATTCATATTTGTCTGGATGAGCAAAAGCGCCGAAAACGGATCATCTTGGATCCCATGGAGGATGACATCGAAAGTCGTGAAAGTATTCCTTTAGACGACCAAAATGTCGAGCGTATTCAAATCGAAGAGGCTCTCGCTCGTCTCAGTCCGAATTATCGCCACATCATTATTTTGAAATATTTTGAAGATCGGACGATACGCGATATTGCAGAGGTACTCGGTCATCCGGAAGGCACCATCAAGACAAGGCTGCACAAGGCTCTAGGAGCACTTCGAAAAGATCTCGGAAAAGGCTGGTGAGTTCCATGCGTGAAAATGAAAAAAAGAATGCGAGTCCATTCATGGTTCCCGCTGAAATTGATCAATACATTCGAAGAGGAATGGAACAAGCAAAAGAATTGCGTCAAAATCGGAGCCGCAATCGGTGGATACGAATTAGTTCTAGTCTGGTTGCTTGTTTATTCATTTTCGTGTTTATTTTTACCGTTCGCCTTTCACCCGCTGTTGCCGCTTATGTCAGCTCGATTCCTGGAATGGAGAAGATTGTGGAGTTTCTTCGGGATGATAAAGGCTTACAATTGGCCGCGGAACACAACCTCGTTCAAAATATTGGCGCCAGTGCTTCAGTAGAAGATGTGACGTTTACCATCGATCAAGTTTTGGCCGACGAAAAACGGATGGTCCTCTTCTATACACTAAAGCATCCTTTTATCGATAAAAAAGTAACCTTGCACGAGATCGAGTTTTTAGACCAAACAGGAAAGGAATGGGAGTATGGTGTTTCTTGGTCAAGCATGGGCAGCGAAGACCCTGTAATCCGAAACCGCATTGATATTATCATCAACGAAGCAACCGTAATACCGGATACAATGACAGCAAAAGTCACGCTGGAAATCGATCATATCAAACAAGAGACTCCTCTATCGATTGACTTTGCGGTCGACAAAAGCAAGTACAAGACTCTTGAGAAAAAAGTGTATCCGGTGATGAAGGAAGTAACAGTTGACGGACAACGGTTTACGATTGAACAAATTGCAGTATTTCCTACACAGACAGAAGTAAGTATCCGATTTGACCCAGCCAATAAAAAACATATCTTTGACTTCGATAAGCTAAGACTTGAGGATGAAAAAGGACAGACGTTCGCTTTTTGGGGGAATGGCGTTCCTGTTCGTGACAACGGCGAAAACGGAAGGATATACCATCTGGAGAGCATTTATTTTGTGGAACCCGAAAAGCTCTACCTGAAAACAGATGGCATCCGTGCTTTGGACAAAGATCAATTGCAAATCGTGATTGATGCGAAGACAAAAACACTCACAAAAGTCCCGAATGATCGCCTGAAACTAACAGCGCTGCGTCAAGTCGATGATGTCGTGGGTATGGACTTGTCTTTGAAGGTGCCGCCCCAAGATAATCACTCTCATATCTCTCTTGGGTATAACATGACGGACGACCTAGGAAATGAATATGATTATGTGCAAGGGAGCTCTTCATCTGCAACGAAAGATGAATCCATTCAAAACTATTCCATACTATTCAAGCGAAAAACAAACAAAGGTACGCCTACTTCCTATTCCTTTCCTCTGTCCAGCTATCCTGAACGACTTCAAGGTACTTTCTCTATTGAAGTCAAATAAAAAGTGCCCCATCAGCGGTTGCTTGTACTGCATCGCTGTGGGGCATTCTTAATTTGATAACCTTAGTCTACGACCGCCCAGTGATTGGTCGGCCCATGCCCGCCACCCAATTGCGGAGCTGTCTTAATTGCTTCGAAAATAAAGCGATTTGCTTTTTCAACCGCAGTGATGAGCGGTGTATTTTTTGCTAACTCTGCTGTAAGAGCCGCTGAGAAAGTACAACCTGTGCCGTGTGTATGGCGTGTATGGATACGCTCATGGGACAATTCATGGAATGCCGTTCCGTCGAACAAAATGTCCACGACAACGTCCCCTTGCATATGTCCACCCTTCATTAGAACATTGCGGGCGCCTAACGCATGTATTGCTTTTGCCCCTTCGCGCATCTCGTCTGTCGTCTCGATTCTCATGCCAGTCAAGCATTCTGCTTCCGGCAAGTTAGGTGTGACGACTTCTGCTAGAGGCAACAACTCTGTTTTCAATGCAACGATTGCCTCATCCAGCAGTAGTTTTGACCCTCCCTTGGCAATCATCACCGGGTCTACTACCAGCTTTTTCAGACCAAATGCTTTGACCTCTTCCGCAACAGCACGAATGATCTCAGCGTTAAATAGCATTCCCGTTTTCGCCGCATCAGCGCCTAGATCACGTAGCACCTCATGCATTTGCTGGGCAACTGCCTCTGTCGGCAACGGATAAACGCCTGCTACGCCCAATGTATTTTGTGCAGTGATTGCTGTGATCGCACTCATTCCGTACACACCGAGTTGATGAAAGGTTTTCAGATCTGCCTGAATCCCAGCTCCCCCACCGCTATCTGAACCCGCTATCGTCAATGCTTTCGCAATCGTGCTCATGATATTCCCTCCTGCTTTCCACCTTTTCTCACCTGAGTATACCATCCGCTCGTCCCATTCGGTATACTAAAGGAATGTTTGCCAGCAGTCATGCAAGGAGGCATCTGCATGTCCTATCGGATCTTTTATTGGTTGACCTTTTTGATTCCAACCATCATCATCGGGGGTTTTGAATTCATCCGTCACGACTTTCTGCTGCCCTATATGTCTATGGAAGCCGGGAATGTGTACATTACCCTCTTGACGCTCTTTCTCTCTTTTTTATTCGCTACCTGGATGTTTCACACGCTTAAACAAATGAATGCACGAATTGTCGAGGAACAAGCTCGTCGCGCTGTTTATGAAGAACGTGAACGCCTTGCCCGCGAATTACACGACGGGATTGCGCAGTCTCTGTTCTTCCTCAACGTAAAGCTGAAGCAGGGACACTTGGACGATGCACGGGTCGCTGTTTCTGCCATCGACAATCATGTGCGCCAAGCCATTTTTAACTTGCGCTCATTGCCAGAAGAAGGCAATCTGGATCAACGCCTTGAGAAATGGCTGGCGCAATGGAGCGCTTTATCTGGAATCGACGTTGTCAGCGAATTGCATGTCAAAGATGGCTTTTTTACTCCCACCTCAGAAGTACAACTGTTCGGGATTATCCAAGAAGCTTTTGCCAATATTCGCAAGCATTCTCAGGCCAAGCATTCGTGGATTCACCTCACGACGGATGAAACAACTGGCTGGGTTCTCGCCGTTGAGGACGATGGCATTGGGATTTCCAATCCTTCTCCCGATACGAAAAAATACGGTTTGTCCATGATGCGCGAGCGAGCACGCCAGTTGAACGCATCCATTGACATTCAATTACGACCGGCAGGCGGTACGATCATCCGCTTATCTTCTCATTCAGGAGGAAAAACCCTATGAACGCTTACCGTGTATTGATCGCCGACGACCACCCGATGGCTCGTATGGCCATTCGCAGCCTGCTTGATCCCGATCCCTCTTTTGAAGTCATCGGAGAAGCGCAGAATGGCGAGGAAGCTTTTCTCTTATGCGGACAAATACAACCGGACCTTGTGCTCATGGACATCAACATGCCGAAATGGAGCGGACTCGAAGCGACCCGCGAGGTCAAAAAAGCATACCCGCACATCAAGGTTGTCATTCTCAGCGTCTCCGATGACGTTGCTGACCTGATCACGGCCATACAGTTCGGCGCCCAAGGGTACTTGCTGAAAAATTTAGAGCCGGACGACTGGATTAACTACTTGCATGCCTTGCTCGGCGAGGACAGTGAATTGACTCGCGAAATGGCAACCCGGCTCATGTACCGCTTCCGTCAAGAAGAGGCTACAGATGAAATGGTACCAGATGTTCTGACCCCGCGAGAGCGAGAGATTGTCATGTATGTGGGAGCCGGAAAAACGAATCGGGAAATAAGTGAAGCGCTGATCATCGCAGAAAACACTGTGAAAAACCACCTAAAAAACATTCTTGAAAAGCTGCAATTGGCTAATCGCGTCCAGCTCGCTGCTTATGCGGTTCGCCATCATTTGGTCATCAAATAAAAAACATTGCTTTCTGCTCGATCAACTGTCATCCTTAATAAGATACGTTTTCCACAGACATAAGAAATGCAGGTGATCCGCATGATCGAAATCAAAACCTCCAAACTAAGCAATGGAGAATTAAATAGAGGCGTATTTGCAACGCAAGATATCCAAAAAGGCGTACTGATTCATGAAGCGCCCGTGCTGCCCTATTTGAACGAAGAGCATGAGCATATCGAGAAAACATTACTCGCGGATTATGCATTTGAGTACGGTGCCAATCACACAGCCTTCTTGTTAGGGTATGGCATGCTATTTAATCACTCCTACACGCCAAATGCCACGTATGAGATTAACTTCGACAACCACACGTTTGACTTTTATGCGTATACGGACATTCAAGCGGGGGAAGAAATCTTAATCAATTACAATGGTGATGAGGATTGTGATGATCCTCTGTGGTTTTATGAAGACCAACAGAAAGAAACAGATGACACCAAGTAAGAATATGCTTTCATAAGAATGAAAACCCGGAAACAGACACTTGAAAAAGTGCCCGTCCTCCGGGTTATTTTGTGCAACTCTATCCCTCCCCAGCTATTTGGGCGGGCTTTCGCTTTCAGATGGATAAATCGTTTTCTCGTAAAAAGACAGCCTCAGACCGGGCATCACTTCTTTTTGATCCGTCAAGGTAAATCCATGTCTTTCATACAATCGAACAGCCGGTTCATTCAAGGAACCAGTCGCAACGACGATCTTGCTGTAGCCATGCTCGTGGACAGAGGTAAGCAATTGACTCGCGATTCCCTTGCGAAAATGAACAGGATCTACAATCATTCGATGAATATCCAACGTTTCTCCCTCGATCAAAAAAGAAACCGCCCCTGCCAGCTCGCCTTCCTCTATGTATCCATAAAACGTTTCTCCACACGTCCTAAGTTGTTCTACTGATTCTCGCAGGGGTGGAATATCTTCCGTTCCAATTAACTCCGCCTCTACACGATACGCTCTTTGCTGCAAGTTCCAAAGTTTTTGTACCGTTTGTTCATCCTGTAAATCTAGTCGCACGATCATTTCGTTTCCCCCGCAATTAACTGTCTGGTGCTGCTTCAAAGCTATAGTACACATAAGGATCTTTCGGTGCGGAAACGGCTTCTACCTGAGATGCTTTGAGAACAAGCATGTCGTATCCGTCTACCTGACGCAGCTCGAGCTTTCCGCGAACTTTTACCCAGCTATCTTTTGCCCATTTATTCGCGTCCTCCTTTTCCACCAGAACGCCATAAACACTGGAATCTGCTGTACAGCAGGTGACGGAAAAACGCGCTACGACAAACTGCTGCTTCGTAAAATCAGGCTGCCGATAAACAAATCCCATCGTCTCAAGCTCTTTCCCAGCAAATTCTTTTGCATATAGCTCCATCGTTGTGAGTCCGTCTAGGAACACTTTGTCATTCAGTTCAATCACTGGCTGTTTATGTAAAAAGACGGCGATATCCGCGTAAAAGTCACCAAATCCCCCGTTCGAGAATCGCTGCCGCAATTGTTCGTCGTTTGTCGCTTGTACCGGGGGTGTTGCTACTTGATTGGTAGCCTCTGGCTGTGATTCTACTTTTGGCTCGGCATCTTCCTTTACCTCTGCTGTCTGCTTCACATTCTCTGTTGCACTCGCATTCGCGTTCGCCGTAACATCCGCCAGCTTTCGTACATCATTGCTGAGAAGCGTGATTCCCCGCTTCTCCGCTACATCACTGCCAAGAATTTTATCCGGCATGACAAATCCCATCACAATGGGGAGCACAAACAAGCCATAAACCAAAAGGGAGCCGACGGACGTACGCGGAACTTTGTGCTGCTCCTCACAATCGCAATCGTAAACACTACTTCCTACAAAAATTTGCCGTATGCTGACAATTGTCAACAGGGCCAGGATGACGAGCGTGACATAGCTGAACATGTGTAATCGCGGTGCGAGATAGTGGCTGAGCGTTTCCGACATGATCAAATAGGCCAACAACGCTGTAATGCCCGCCAATATCAAACTGCGCATGACATGATGACGCTTCAATTTGTTCTGATCCATATTTTCCTCCTTACATCGGTATAAGCATGGTGACGCAAATTACCAAAAGCGTAATAACTACGACCAGCTTGACAACAAAACCAAAGCGAAACGTTCCAAATAGCATCAACGTCGTTTTTAAATCGAGCATGGGACCAAAAACAAGAAATGCAAGCAACGAGCTGCTTGAGAACGTATTGGCAAAGGAAGCAGCGATAAACGCATCTGCCTCTGAACAAAGCGAAAACAAATACGCCATCCCCATCATGACCAAATTAGAGGTGAGCGGTGTTTGACCGATGTCCATAAGCGTATCCCGGCTGATGTACACCTGTAGAAGCGCGCTGATAAACGCACCAAACAACAAATATTTCCCCATATCAAAAAATTCGTCCACCGCGTGGGCAAATGTCGAGGAAAGCTTTCCACCCGTCGCTTTTACATGGTCTGCTTCATGACTGATTTGCGATTCCATGCCGAGCCGTATCGGATTTTTTTTGACAAATAGGAAGACAAGCATGCCCACAATGAGGGCAACAGCAAATCCCGCAATGCCCCGGTAGAGAGCCATTTCCGGCTGACGGGCGAATGCGACATAGGTCGATGACAAAACAATAGGATTCACAATCGGTCCCGCCAATAAGAAAACAATCCCGACTGACAGCGGCATCCCTTTTTGGATCAAGCGACGAACCACAGGGATAATGGCACATTCACATACGGGGAACAAAAACCCCAGTAGCCCGGCAAACGGCAGGGCCACGAGAGGATGCTTCGGTGTCCAGCGCCTCACCTGCTCTTCTGTCACAAACGTCTGGATAAACGCAGAAAAGAATACACCCAAGAGAACAAACGGAATTGCTTCCAACCAAATACTAAGGAAAAAGGTTTTCACGTCAAGCCACAAAGGGGACCACTCTATGCTCCAACCGGAAAACAAACTGCTGTCTCTGCCCATTGTTAACCAAACGACACTTAGTCCAAGCAGGAGCGCCCCGATTATTTCAAACAGGAATTGGCGAATCTTCAGAATCAATTGGGAGTTCTCTCCTTTCCATTTGCAAATAGGTATCATTCCTATTTATATAAAGGCATCTATATTTCCTTCTTGTCCTTTTAATTTTTTTGCAAGATGAACAGGTTGTACAGCCTTCCCTTCCCCCTGCATCCGTCTTATAATGGTGAAAAATGGAACGGTTCGGGGTGAATGAAGTGAGCGAAGACATTCAGCGCATTCCCACTGATCTAGAGGTTTGTGAAGTACAGACGATCGATGAAGAAAAAGTAAACAGGCTTCGGCCCAGAATGATGGAGACGGAAGGTGTCGCCCCTCTCTTCAAGGCTCTCGCAGACGATACGCGTGCAAAAATCATTTACGCGCTGGCACTTGAAGGAGAGCTATGCGTTTGTGATGTCGCAGCAACCATCAATAGCTCGATCCCCAATACCTCTCACCATCTGCGTTTGCTAAAAAATATGGGTCTCGCCCGCTACCGCAAAAACGGCAAGCTCGTCTATTACTCGCTCGATGATGATCATGTCCGTCATTTAATCATGTGTGGTATTGAGCATGCTGCCGAATTGAAGCAATCAAAACCGTAAATCCACTGGCTACATACAGGTCCGTCACTATGAGTGGCGGCCTTTTTTTGCTGATGTTCAAAAAAACATTCAAACAATTACTTGAATATAATAATGAATATGGTATGATTTAGTTAATCCTTACCGAAAGAAGGCCCTAATCATGAACGACTATGACGTCATCGTAATTGGCGGAGGGCAGGCAGGACTTGCTCTCGGATATGCACTCAAGCGTAAAAATCGCCGTTTTGTCATCTTGGAGCAAAACAAACAGATCGGTTATAGTTGGCGGCAGCGGTACGATTCACTCGTGCTTTTTACGCCACGCAAATATAATCATCTACCTGGTCTCGCTTTCCCAGGAAAGCCGCATTCCCTCCCAAACAAAGACGATGCAGCAGACTATCTGGAAATGTACGCGAAACATTTCGAATTGCCAATCATGCTGGGAACAACCGTTTTGGAACTAAGCCATGCCGGATCTAGATTTCAGGTTCGGACACCAGACAGCTTGCTCTTCGCGAACCAAGTAGTAATTGCTACGGGTCCCTTTCATACACCCTATATCCCGGCTATCGCAAACAGCTTGGACCCGACCATTCGTCAATGGCACACCGCACAGTACAAAAATAAAAACCAGCTCATTGACGGTCCTGTCCTCGTCGTGGGAAGTGGCAACTCTGGCGCACAAATTGCAGTAGAGCTTGCAGCTCATCGACCCGTTGTTTTTTCTCAAGGAGAATCACGTTCTTACTTGCCGCTCTTCATTTTTGGAAAACCTATATTTGATTACATGAAGGCATTCGGGTTACTCGATGTCCCCCTCTCCACCTGGCTTGGACAAAAATTGAGTCAATCACCTGATCCGATATTCGGTTACAAAAAGCAGGTCCAAGAACTGTCCAGAACCGGAGCATTGCGATTGGTTTCCCGAGCAGTACAGGTGAACGGAAATACCGCTACTTTTGCAGATGGAACACAAGCAACGGTCAACAACATCTTGTGGGCTACCGGTTTTCGACCGAACTACGATTGGCTAAACGTTCCCAATGTGCTCGATTCCCATGGCCGACCGATTCATCATCGAGGAATAACAAAAGTTCCTGGTCTATCCTTTCTCGGGCTGCCCTGGCAGCATACGCGAGGATCAGCGCTAATGGGCGGTGTAGGAAATGACGCCCTTTATTTAGCAGAGCATCTATAAATCATTCGTTTTATAAGGAGGACACAATCATGGGATTTCATCATCACGATCATGGAGATGGTCACGATCACCATCACCATGGAAAAGGAGCCAGTAAACGAGCTCTTCTCATTTCTTTCCTGATCATTGCTGTATTTTTGGTAGTAGAAACCATCGGGGGCTTCCTCACCAATAGTTTGGCGTTGCTCTCTGATGCTGGGCATATGTTAAGCGATGCATTAGCGCTTCTGTTGAGCTTAATCGCTGTTCATTTCGCTGCACGACCACCTTCTGCCAAGAGAACCTTCGGGCTGAAACGCTTTGAAATCTTAGCTGCACTGACCAATGGTGTAACACTCGTGCTGATTTCCTTGTTCATTTTCTGGGAAGGGTTCCAACGCATGTGGAATCCGCCTGAGGTTGCCAGCGGCTCCATGATCATCATCGCCACAGTTGGACTTTTGGCAAATATTGCTGCAGCCATTGTACTCATGCGTGGCGATACCAAGAACAACGTGAATGTACGTAGTGCATATCTCCATGTTCTTGGTGATCTACTCGGTTCTGTCGGTGCAATCATTGGTGGTATCCTGATGTGGGCTTTTGGCTGGTACATTGCCGACCCGATCATCAGTATCGTCGTGGCTGTCCTGATCATGCTGAGCGCATGGCGCGTAACGAAAGAATCCGTCAATATTTTGCTGGAAGGCGCTCCTTCACGGCTGGATACGACAAAAGTAGAAGAACGACTCAGTCAGCTACCTGGAGTTATCAAAGTGCATGACCTCCATATTTGGACGGTTACTTCCGGATTCGATTCCCTGACATGCCATCTGGTTGTTGAGGACGACTTACCTAGCTACCCTGTGTTAAATGATGCACTGGCCCTTTTGGAAAAAGAATTCGGCATTACACACGCTACCATCCAGGTTGAAAACTCGTCTACTACACACGGTGGCTTACATTGCCAGGCAACAGCCGATTCCCACGATCATGACCATGACCATGATCACAACCACGACCATGCGCATGATCATCAACAACATAGCCATTCCTAACAAAAAAACCATCTCCCGACATTTTCGAGAGATGGTTTTTCTTGTAATTAATCTTCCATGGTAGACAGGTCACCCGTCGGTAGACCTAATTCCCAAGCTTTCAAGACACGGCGCATAATTTTTCCGGAACGCGTTTTTGGCAACTTGTCGCGGAATTCGATTTCACGAGGAGCAGCATGTGCAGCCAGTCCTTCTTTCACAAACTTGCGAATTTCATCCATCAACGCTTCACTTGGCTCATAGCCAGCTCGCAGCGAGATGAATGCTTTGATAATTTCACCACGAACCGGATCTGGTTTGCCGATGACACCCGCTTCCGCTACTGCTGGATGCTCCACGAGCTTGCTCTCCACTTCAAACGGACCGACACGCTCACCAGAAGTATTGATCACATCATCAATACGGCCTTGGAACCAGAAGTAGCCTTCTTCATCCTTGTATGCAGAATCCCCGGACACGTACCAGCCTGGGATGCTGAAGTATTCTTCATACTTCGCTGGGTTGTTCCAAATTTGTCTCATCATGGCTGGCCAACCTGTACGAATTGCCAGATTCCCCATTCGATTCGGCGGCAACTCATTTCCACGGTCGTCAATAATCGCTGCATAAATACCTGGGAACGGCTTACCCATGGATCCAGGCTTGATCGCCATACAGCGATAGTTAGAAATCAGCTGAGCACCTGTTTCCGTCATCCACCAGTTGTCGTGAATGCGTTGATTGAACACGCGCATACCCCAGTGAACGACTTCAGGGTTGAGTGGTTCGCCAACGCTCAGGACGTGACGCAGACTGGATAAGTCAAATTGCTTGACAAGTTCATCCCCTGCCCCCATGAACATGCGGAACGTAGTCGGAGCACTGAACCAAATCGATACTTTGTTTTTCTCAATGACTTTATACCAGTCTTCGGGAGTGAAACGTCCACCACGTACGACAATCGTTGCTCCATTCAACCAAGGTGAAAAAATGCCGTAAGAAGTACCCGTTACCCAGCCTGGGTCTGCTGTGCACCAATAAATATCATCCTCTTGCAAGTCGAGAATCCATTTTCCAGTTTGGTAGTGCTGGATCATGGCATTGTGGACATGCAGAACACCCTTTGGCTTGCCCGTTGAGCCAGAGGTGTAATGGAGGATCATGCCATCTTCACGATCAACCCATTCGATTTCCAACTCGGTGGAGGCTTCTTCCATCGCTTTTTCAAAACGGATGTGACCTTCTTTTAGCTCCTCTTCTGCACCTACAACAATCACGTGTTTTAATGCAGGCAGGTCACTTACCGGAATGCGTGGCAAGAGTGCAGGTGTCGTAACGATCGCAACGGCTTCACTATTTTCCAAGCGATCACGCACAGCCGCTTCCATGAACGCTTCGAACAGCGGTCCTACGATTGCGCCAATCTTAATCGTGCCTAAAACGCTTACATAAAGCTCCGGCGAACGCGGCATAAAGACGAATACGCGGTCCCCTTTCACAATGCCCAAATTCCGCAAAACATTTCCGAATTTATTGGATAATTCACTTAATTGCGCGAAAGTATAAGTCTCGTCTCTCGTCGCATTGCTGTACATCAAAGCGATTTTGTCTTTCCGATCAGTAGCGAGATGTCGATCAATGGCTTCGTACACCATGTTCACTTTCCCGGTCTCAGACCAAGAGAATTGCTTCTCCACATCCGCCCAATCAAAATTCGCATATGCTTCGTCATAATTTTCCAGATTATAAGAGCCTTCCGTTGCTGGAATTTTCTCGACGTTCATGTCTTCACTCTCCCACTCTACATATCGTTTTTCTCACTACGCAACATTCATAATATTTCTACATTTTTTGCAAAATTCCTCCTGCCAGAACCTACTTATTCGATCGCGAACTTTTTCTTGTATAATGACGGTACTCTTACTACGAAGGAGATGGCTGACCATGATGATATGGTTACTTTTACTTGGCGCTATCGCCTTGTTGCTTTTTCGAGCCTATCGCAATACATTTGATGTTCAAATAAAAGAGGTAGCGATACCCTTGCAAAAATCCCGGCACCTTCAACAACCACACGAGTTTGAGCCGGTCTCGATCTTACATTTGTCTGATTTGCACATGGAAAACTTATCTGTACTGCCCCAGAGTATTGTAGATGACTTCTCGCAGCGTCAAGTAGACCTGATTGCGATTACCGGCGACTTGCTCGACCGCGAAAAAAACATTCCGAAGGCAGTTGCTTTTGTGCAGTGTCTCCAGCAATTACAGCCAGCACTCGGAATTTATGTGGTTTTTGGCAATCACGACTACGTTCTTAGCCCTTTCAAGCTCGCACAGTTGAAATCAGAGTTAGAGCGTGTTGGCTGCCGTGTTCTTATCAACGAAAATGAAACTATCGATCACAAGGGGCAGCCCCTGCACATTATAGGTGTGGATGATTTCAGCACGCGCCATAGCAACCTGGCCAAATCTTTCTACGGTGTACCCGAGACAGGAGCAAGGCTCGTCTTAACTCATGATCCTAATATAGTTTTGCACATGAAAGAGTATGCTTACGATTATCTGTTGTCAGGGCATTTTCACGGAGGACAGATCCATTGGCCTCGCCCCTTTCATCTCGCAACGATGGGGAAGCTGCCTAAGCTGAATATCGTTAAAGGTCTGCACGAGATGGACGGTCGACCCTTTTACATCAGTGAGGGCCTGGGGCAAACAGGGGTAAACATCCGTCTGCGTTCCCGTCCCGAGATAACTTTGCATGTTCTGGGCAGTGATGCTCCATTCAACGAGATGGCCGCTCCAGCTTTGACTCTACAAGAAACAGCTGCCACGCTCGCTCTCGACTAAGGTATAATAGCCTTACTTTCGTGTCGAGATGGGGGTCACCTTGTGGAAAAATGGAAGAGAGATGTCGAGCACATCCGACAAGCGACAAATTTACCTATCGAATATGTACAAGTCTCACAAACAGATGCAGCACAAGCCCAGCAGGATTGGGTACAAAAAGGCTGGGAGCAAGTTGCCATCCATTCGAGCAACGGTGTAATGACATTGATCCTTATCGAAACGGCATCTTGGCATACTTCAGCCCGAGCGTTGTTGGATCTGATTTTTCCTCATGTGGATGATCCAATAACGCTTCCCCTCCCAAAACAGATATCCCATTGGCTTTCGGGCATTGTCTCCGGCTCCCCTGTAGCGATCCCTTCTCAGCTGGAAGCGAAATGGCCGTGGAAAGAAGCCCGCGTCTCCTTTTTATTAGAGCGATGCAGACCAGATCGCAAGGGAGAATGGGATTCTTTGCAGCCCTTGTTGCATGATTTTTTTGAAGGAGTACCCGATTTCATTCCGTTGACGCAAACACATGCACTTCTCATCGTCTCTGTCTCCATGCTCGATCATCAAAAAACAGCTTCAGAGCTTTTGGAGTGGGCATCTGGCTTACATGATCTGATTTCGATGGAATGGATGGAACCCGTTCGCCTTGTTGTCGGATCGCCAATCACGAGTCCACTTGCATTGGGCGACACTCTTTTACGACAAGTATCACTTGCCCATGCCCTTCAATCCTATCGTCCGCAAATGATGGTTGCTGGGGACTGGTCGTATCCGTTAGAACGATGGGCAGCTTCTCTCCCCAAAGAAATAGCAGCCGCAATCGCCAACGAGCTGGCTGCTGTCATAACCATTCCGCACATGACAGATGAACAACTGGAAACATTAGATACGTTGTTCGCCAGACAATTGAATGTAAGCGATACAGCACGGCAGCTTTTCCTTCACCGGAATACACTGTTGTATCGATTGGACAAGCTGACGGAACAAACCGGTTTAGACCCGCGATTGTTTCCTGATGCCGTCATGCTGCAGCTCTACCTTCTCTTTCGTCAAAATTAACAAAACATTTCGTATATACTGTCCATATCCTTCTTGCAAGTGAATTGGTACCCTACCCTTACAGTCATCCAAGAATTTGCTCTCTTCACAAACCCGAGGAGGTGCCTTTTTCATGGCAAAGGTAAGTCTTTCCCACATTTATAAAAGATATGGAAGCAACGTAACGGCAGTTGACGATTTTCACTTGGAAATTCAAGATCGCGAATTCCTCGTTCTAGTCGGACCATCTGGTTGTGGAAAATCTACCACGCTGCGCATGATTGCAGGTCTGGAAGAGATTTCGGAAGGTGATCTATACATAGGCGATCGTCGAGTCAACGATGTGGCTCCTAAAGATCGCGACATCGCTATGGTTTTTCAAAGCTATGCACTCTACCCGCATATGAATGTATACGAAAATATGGCTTTCGGCCTGAAATTGCGCAAATTCTCCAAATCCGATATTGATAAGCGAATTCAAGATGCAGCTCGAATCCTCGATATTTCCCATTTACTAGACCGCAAGCCAAAAGCGCTGTCCGGGGGCCAAAGACAGCGTGTAGCATTGGGGCGTGCGATCGTGCGTGAGCCGCAAGTATTTTTGATGGATGAACCATTGTCCAACCTCGATGCGAAGCTGCGTGTACAAATGCGCACGGAAATTTTGAAACTGCATCAACGCTTGAATACCACGATCATTTATGTGACGCACGATCAGACGGAAGCCATGACCATGGGAGACCGGATCGTCGTCATGAAGGACGGCCTTATCCAACAAGTGGCAACCCCCACTGAAATCTACAATCATCCAGTCAATCTGTTTGTAGCGAGCTTCATCGGCTCGCCTGCGATGAACTTTGTGAAAGGGAATCTTTCCGAGAAAGACGGAGCACTCTATTTTGATGCGCAAAATATTAATGTGCGCTTCCCAGAAGATAAAGCCAAGACTTTACGGGAAAAAGGTTATGTAAATAAGCAGGTTATTTTTGGTATTCGCCCTGAGGACATTTACAGCGACGCCTCTTTTATGGAAGCAAATCCATTTGAGAGCTTACTGGAAGCAGAAGTTGAAGTCGTAGAAAACATGGGTTCCGAATTGTACGTCTATTTCCACAATATCGGGGATACCCAGATGGTAGCGCGCGTGGATTCTCGTGAAGCGCTAAAACCAAAGATGAAGGTAAAACTAGCGATGGATCTTGCCAAATGTCATGTATTTGACAGCGAGACAGAAGTAGCTGTATTCTAATAGCGAAGTGAGAAGGAGTGTCCCATCGGCATTCCTTTTCCTATTTTTTTGTGCAAAACCTATATAGAGAGAACAACTAGAGATAGCGTGGAGAGGAGCGGATAAGAAGTGGCTTATCAAATCGTCTTTTTTGACATTGACGGAACCTTACTGAACACCGATCACATCATTCCACAAACAACGGTGGACGCCGTACAGACATTAAAACAAAACGGTGTCCATGTCGCGATCGCAACCGGCCGAGCTCCTTATCATTTGATGCCAATCGCTGAGCAATTGGGCATTGAGACATTCGTGGGCTTTAACGGGTCGTATGTGAAGAGCGAAGGGAAGATCATCCATCACACGCCAATCGCTACAGATACATTGGCAAAGCTCGAACAAATGGCGGAGGGTCATTCCCATCCTATGGTATTTTTGAGCGCAGATCACTGCTATGCCAATGCCACGGACCACCCACATATCATCGAGTCTTTTGATTGGTTGGGACTGAAATCCCCAGCGTATCGCCATCGCTACTGGGGGGAAACGTCGATTTATCAAGCATTTCTCTACTGTGGCGCTGATGAATCGAGATACACGGGTGAATTCCATGACGTCTCTTACATTCGTTGGCATGAACACTGCATGGATATTTTGCCCCCAAACGGCTCCAAGGCAAAAGGAATTGAAGCCGTCTTAAAACATTTTGGACTAACTCCTGCGGATGCTGTTGCCTTTGGAGACGGATTGAACGACAAAGAGATGCTCTCCTATGTTGGCATGGGGGTAGCGATGGGGAATGCTCATGAAGAGTTGAAGCCGTTCGCCAATATGATTACGCGTCACGTAAACGACAGTGGCATCCAACACGGCTTAGCAAAGCTTGGTTTAATCTAGTCACACTAACTGTAAGCTATTTCCTTCATAATCACTCCCTTCATGTGCACGCTATAGACAACAGCACTGGAGGGAGTGAGTTTTTTTGCGCGTTTGGCCTATTGTTGCCGCTGTTGCCTTGGTCGGCCTCGTAGTTGTCCCGTATCGGATGAATCAGAATGCAGAACAGGAAATGCGCGAACCTCATCCCCGCGTGACATCGGTTCAGGCGAAAATTCCCCGCATTAACTACATTGAACAGGTGAAAGACATTCGTCGTGACCTGGAGAAAAAAAGCCATATTCAAACGCTTCATCATAACCAGCGTGACCGCAGTCATTATGTAGAAAATGAAGTCGTCGTGCGCTTTTCACCACGCCCCAAGCAAGAAAAAATTGATCAGCTCGTTTCTTCTTTGGATGCCAAGATCAAACGTGATTTTGACAAATTTCTCATTATCAAATCAAAGAGCATGACTACCAAGCAGCTCATGAAAAAACTGGCTGAACATCCTGACTCCGTATTTGCTGAGCCAAATTACCTCTTACTCCCGAACGTGAAACCAAACGATACGTATTACAAGGAATACCAGTGGAATCTTCCGCTGATCGGCATGGAGCAAAGTTGGGACGTCAGTGAAGGCAGCAGTGATGTCATCGTTGCAGTCGTCGATACAGGTGTGGATATGAAGCATCCGGAATTTGCTGGTAAGCTGGTCAAAGGCTACAACGTTTTGGATGGCAGTAACAAACCTGAAGATGATAATGGTCACGGAACCCACGTATCAGGTGTCATAGCAGCGAAAACGAATAACGGAGATGGCATTGCCGGGATGTCCTGGAATAGCAAGCTCATGCCGATCAAAGCCATTGGCGCAGACGGTTCGGGATCAGCCGTGGACATCGCACAAGGCATTTATTGGGCGACAGATAACGGTGCGGATGTCATCAACTTGAGTGTAGGTAACTACACCTCCTCTGCTGCTCTGCGGGAAGCATGTCGCTATGCCTTTGATAAAAATGTCGTGTTAGTCGCTGCTTCCGGAAACGATGCGAGCGATCAGCCTAGCTTTCCTGCTGCCTATGACGAAGTCCTTGCCGTTGCCGCTGTCGATCATCGTAAAGAACGCGCCGATTTTTCCAACTTTGGTGATTATGTGGATGTATCAGCTCCTGGGGTCGATATTCCGAGCACGTACATTTCTAGCGACTATGCCTCGCTATCAGGTACCTCGATGGCGTGCCCTCATGTCGCTGCACTCGCTTCGCTCATCCGTTCCGTTCATCCAAATATGAATACCCAAGACGTGATGAATCTCATTAGACACTCCTCGACTGACCTCGGTGCTCCTGGGCACGATAAGTTATATGGGTACGGTATGATCAATGTGAACCAGGCTCTTCGCCAAGCCCAGCCGGCCGAGCGAGTCAAAACAGAACAACCTCCAAAAACAATCGGCGGCTTGCTTAATAAGTTCTTTCAACGTCTGCGCTTTGGTGGGCAATAAGTTCAGCGAACAAAAAAGCATACGAACTGATCCAGAGTTCGTACGCTAACCGAGAAAAAAGTCCAAAATAAAAAAGGTGGTCGATTCCACCTTTTTTTCACTTTATATGAAGGCACGAATCTTTTAAGCCCGTGCTTTTTCTTGTTGCATTTGTTTTTTCACAATATAGTCTGTCTCATAATACTGCAAATCATTACGCATCTGTTCGAACACTCTGGACAGGGACAAGGTCAACTGCTGCAACTCAGGGACCACCTGCTTACGAAAAATGATACAGTCCTGACCCGTATAGGCCAACCGCCCATCTTCTTCGTAAACCTCACCTTTGGGGTAGTAGAAGTTATTTATACAGGTATGGTATACCTGATACAATACTTCCTCAGCAAACTCCTCATGAAATCGTGCGCGTCGGAGCGATACTCCCAGCCTTTCGTATGCATTTTCGCAGTAAACCAAAAGGTGGCGCAAGTCGGAAAGATAGTTACGGTAATACGTTTCAAATTCTTCAGGATCACCTGACGCGGATACAAGACCAGCTAGGGTAACCTGATTTAAAAAACGTTCCACTTCCATGCTGACCTTTTTCAACTTGGTGTACGTCTCCTCGCACAATTGCTTTAGATGAGTCGCTGACATAAAGTCCCCCTAATGTTGAAGAATCTGCCTTTTTTATAATAAGTATAAAGGAAAGATTATTTATTACACAAGGGTTATTTTTATACAAGCAGACTCCTTCGGAAGATGATGAGGAGCATCATATAAGCACAAATAAGGCTACGCCAAAGCTTTAGCGTAGCCAAACATCCTATGCAATTGCAATTATACTGCTGTTTGCTCACTTGCTTTTCCCTTAATTTTCCTTATCTGCAACAAATAAATGAGATAGGCTGCGAACAACCCGATGATTGTCATGAAGCCGAGAACGATAAAGTCATTCATGACAGCTGACAGACCATGTCCCTTCGTCAAGATTTCTCTGACACCATTCAAGAAATACGTCAGCGGCAAAGATTTTGCAATCGCGACAATTCCGGTTGGCATCGACATGAGTGGCCAAGTATAGCCAGATAGCATGAACGAAGGTACTGCAATCATCATCCCGATCTGAGTAGCTTGAAGTTGGCTGCTGGACACAAAGGAGATGGCATAACCAATAGCCAATACCGCTAAGTTAAACATGGTAGCTAGTAGCATCAGGTCGAACGTGCTTCCGTAATAAGGGATATCAAAACCTTTTAACATCAGTGTAAACGCCAGGAACATATTGAGGGTTCCTGCCAGAAAGTACGGCAACAATTTGCTTGCGGTGATCGCGAAGAAGCTATGGCGAGAGAGTGTATCCCTCCAGGTACCCTCTTCTTTTTGTTGGGCAACCGACAATACAATTCCAAGGAACAGCACTTGCTGAAGCACTGTACCTGCAAGTCCGAATACCATGAAGGACAGATAACTGAAGGTCGGGTTATACAACACTCTGTATCGATAGTCGATACCCGTAAACATGTTTTTCCCTTTTTCTCCCCAGCCGCCAAGTGCTTCCATCTTCTTCAGCGTGGTTCCTGCTGAAACAGACTTAATCGCTGTATTCGCTGCTCGAACTGCCGTATTCGAAATCATGATGTTACTGCCGTCGATAACAGTCAGTACCTCTGCTTCTCTCCCAGCCTTCACATCCTTTTCTAATCCAGCAGGAATGATCAGGGCGATATTTGCTTCGCCCTTGTCAACCAATTTCATTGCTTCTTCTTCTGTTCCTACAATAGACGTGATCCGAAATGTATGATCGACCTCAAAGGCACGATAGAGCTCACGACTCAATTCGGTTTGATCGGCATCCACCATCACAGTAGGGATCTCCATCACTTTTTTCTCACTGTACAAAAAGCCGAACATCGTCAAATAAATCAGCGGAACGAGGAAGAGAATATTACGAATGGTTTTGTTTGCAAAAAGATTTTTCCATTCGCTCCAGAACAGGTGAGAGAAACTATTCACCATTACCAGCTCCTTCAAGTTGCCACTCAACCGTCAGGCCTGGACGCAATTCCGGATCGGACACCAGCAGCTTCACTTGGAAGGAACGAATATCACGATCACCGAGTTCTTGTGTCGCTTTTTTTACGGCAAAGTCAGCAGCAGGAGCTACAGTAACCACTTTGGCGTCTACTTCTCTGCTCAGGGCTGGGACAAACAATTTCACTTGATCGCCTGTTTTCACATTCGCGAGCATGTATTCATTTACATAAAATTTGACATAGTTGTCTGCTTTCGTTTGGATCGTCAAAACGGTGAAGCCTTGGGAAACCAGCTCTCCCTTTTGAACGGCAACTGATTTTACAATACCGTCTAGTGGAGCCGTCAGCTTGGTGTTGTTCACATAGGCTTCCATTTCTGCTAGCGCACCTTTTGCCTGCATGACGTTCGCTTCTGCGGATTTAACATCTAGCTCCTTCAAGCCTACTTGCCCTCTCCCTGCTACAGCTTGGTTGTATGCAGCTTTTGCTTGATCCAGCTGTGCTTGTGCGGCATCGACCTGCTCTTTGCGCGATCCAGTTTGAGCCATTTTCAACTGCTCTTCTGCTGCTTTAAACTCCGCTTGCGCCTTATCTGCTTGCATCTGCGCCTCTTCCACTTTCACTTGTGGAACGGCACCTTCCGCCATTAATTTTTTCATTCGTTCCAAATTCGTCGCAGCAATTTGATTCGAAGTTTGTGCTGCTTGCAATTTCGCTTTGAGCTGCGTAATTTCTTCTGAACGCGCTCCATTTTTGTTTGCGTCAAGCTGCGCTTGCGCCGCGTTGACTGCTGCTTTCGCTTGGTCGACTTGGGCATTGCTGGAGTTATCCGTCACTGATACTCCTTTTTTCGCCTGATCAAATTTTACGAGAGAGAGCTTGTAAGCAGCTTCCGCCTGTTCTTTCTTCGCGAGAATTTCCGCGCTGTTTAGCTTGGCGACTACTTGCCCTGCTTTTACTTCGTCTCCTTCTTTTAGTGAGAGCTGTTCGATGGAACCGCCCATTTTAAAAGAGAGGTCTACCTCTGTTCCCTCGATTACACCTGCTAATTTCGTTGTATTTTGACCAGCCATGCTACTCACATTTGAACCAAATAATACGGTTCCAAGTACTGCAATACCGACTACAAAGCTACCTACACCGATCCATGCACGTTTGTTCATCTGTCTTCTCCTCTTGTTTTACGTTTCTCTAGACGTTATTTGGTTTGAAACATTCCTGAAAGCATATAACGAAGCGTCTGTTTATCTGCGGCACTGTTCACTGGCTCTTTGCGAAATTGCTTGCGAAGTACGGTAAAACCAACCATGCCAAACAACGCGGAAGCAAGTGTACGAATCTCGATATCTGCCCGGATATACCCTTGCTGTTGCAATTCCAGCATGTGTGACTCCATCGTACTGAAATAGCCACCTAACAGATTGCCAACCATCCTGTCGCGCTGTCCATCTCCTGAGAAGGCACTCAGCAACAGGAAACACAAATCTTGATTCTCGGAAAAGAAGCGAAGATGCTCATCCAGCACATTCAGAATGCGATCCTCCAAGGAAAGCCCTTCATTTTGCATCACATTATCTACATGGTAAATCAGCATCTTCACGCCTTTTTCTATCACGTACAAAAACAGCTCTTCCTTTGTGGAAAAGTGATAATAGAGTGTTCCTTTTGCCACCTGCGCCATTTCCGCGATTGCATCCATGGTCGTTTCGCTATATCCCAATTGGGCAAATGCGGTTAAAGCTCCGTTCGCAATTTGATCTTTTTTTGATGGTGCCATCACTCCTGTCCCCTTTCAATTTTTTGAACTGACTGGTCAGTACAAAGATTATATTACGAATACTTCCTAGTTTTGTCAAGCAGCCAATACTTCTATGTACAAAAAAAAGATCGCTTTGCGGGCGATCTTTTACTTCTCTATAATTTGAAAGTAAGTCTCCATGGTTGCAGGCATTGGCGCGACACCGAGGTTCTCCCTTAGTTTTACTACACATTTTTCGTACCAGCGGATGGCCTGTGTCCGATTATTTTGCTGATAATACGCAGTCATTAGTAAGCGGTATGACTCCTCCCAACAATCATCCACCCGCAGAATCGCTTCACACCAGCGGATCGTTTTTTCCAATTGCCCATCCTCTAGCATGATTTTGGCTACCCTCTCTGCTCCGCGTAAAAACAGAGCCTGCACCCTCTCACGCTCTTCTACACACCAATCCTCATAACGGCACTCCGGCATGTAATCGCCCATGTAATACGCGAGCCCTTTTTCTAAAAGGATGGCGCTCTGACGCTTATCTGATTCTGCCAAGCCCAATGTAACGAGCTTTTCGAATTCCTCGACGTCCATATGGTAACCCGATGCCAGGTTAAAACCGTAAGAGCTTCCATGGCGTTGAATGAAGAATGTATCTGTTCTGGCGGCACGATCTGGCTCGAGGGCTTTGTTCAACGCATTCAGTGACACTTTAAAATCGCGGAGTGCCGCTTCCTCGATACTGTCTGGCCATAGTCGGTTCATGATTTCTTCACGGGCTAACAAATGATGTCTCTTCGTCAATAAAAGCTGAAACAACAGCTTGGCCGTCCCTCGCTGCCATGCCTTTTCGCTCAGTTCCCGCTCTCCCAGCCACACACGGAACGCGCCCAGCGTCTGAATACGAAGGGTATACCCGGGGTGGAACGTCACGTTTTGCAAGCCCAAATCATTTAACAGCTGAGACACGTAATCCGGCGATACCTTTCGGCGCTCTGCCTCAATCAAAATTGGCATGAGCTGCTGTACATCATGCGGTGTAAGCAGAGTTGGTCTCTGTAGAAGGAATTGATATTCACCAGACTTCATCAAGGACAGAGCTTGCGTCACCGCAGGTACGAACAAATCCCATTGTTTTTTGCGATAAGCCAAGAAGCTCAGCCACAATTGGCAAATGACGACACTGTAGCTATCCCCGCAGTGACTAAGTCGGTCGGCACAATCGATAAAGGTAGCCCACGCTTCCTCTTCTTTACCATATTTGGCGTATGCAATCCCAATTGCCATCCGTACCAGGCTGCCTAACCAGTCGTCGCGCATTGCCTCGGTCTCTTGTATCCCCCTGTTGCCATACAGAAGGGCTTGGTCGAGTGCCTTTTCTCTTGCGTGAAGCAGGGTTAGTCCCAGAAGCGTTTCTGACTTTCCTCGTGTGGACTGGAGCTCCTCCATGATTTGCAAACCCTTTTCATAAAGCTGGCGAATCTCATCCGTAGGCAATGTTTGACTAATGAGGGCCGCATGGGCTTTTCGAACATAGCCATTCGCCTCTACGAAAGGTGAATGAGCTGCACGTCCAAGTTGTATAGCAGTTTCTGCAGATTCCCACCCTCGCTCCCATTCGCCATTCAATGCATACACAAAAGATAGCAGCAAAGAGGTTTCCCGATACGATCTTGTCAGCGGAGGATGCTTCCTCTGTTCTACCTGCCACTTACTCTCCAAGAGCTGAATGGAGGACTGCAATCGGCCAGTACGGAACAACAGGCGCGATTCCAGCTCAACCTCCGTCTGCTGCTCTAATTCCTGACTCCGCTCATACCAAGCTGCCGCCTGTTTGGCATCTCCGCGATTCGTATAAATTTCTGCCAGCAAGCGGTATAGCCTCGGTGCCATTTCATTCTCTTGTTCAAATGGGGGCAACAGTTGAATCGCCCTCTTGAGCAGTTCTTCGGCCCGGACGCCTTGTACGCTGTCGAGATGAACGCGTGCTTGCCCTTCCAGCCCTCGGCACAATCCCATTTTATCTTGCTTATCTTCACATTGTTTCAAAAATTGCTCATAAGAAGAAAATGCTTTCGCATATAGACAGCGATAGCGTTCTACTTCGCCCTGATAAAACAACAGCCAATGCTGTTCGCACTTGATGTGCTCTGGTAACAGTGTTATCCACTCATATAAAAAGTCCAGCTTCCCTGCTTGCAGCAATCTTTCCGATGCTTGGCACAACCATTCTCCCAGCACCTCCCACTGCTCCACGAGACGCAACCGCCCAAAAGCTTTTGCCTCGTCCCCTTTACGTCTGTACCATCCTGCGGCCTTGTGATTGATATGCTCGTACGTCGTTTGATTCGCAGCCAGCTTGCTAGAGAGGAGACGCTGGAAAAGTGGATGAAAGGAATAATGAGATCCTGCTTGGACATGCAGAAAAAGATTACAACGCTGTGCTTCCAATAGGTACTCGATGCATCCTTCCCCGAGTATTTGCTTACAGTCCTCCATGTCGAATTGTTCGAGAACCGCTGCCTCCATCAAGAAGCGCTGCATATCTGCATCCAGCTGTGTCCAGACTTCCACTTCCAGCAAATGCAACAATCGCGATAACTCACGAAGACTGTCAGAAACCGTCTGCCCCCTCGTTACCATTTCACCAAAAGTGCGAAGCGCCATCACCCAGCCTTGTGCCACTTCTTCCACTCGGCCCCAATCGTCTTCGGACAGCGTGATGTCGTATTGATCAGAATAGAAGGCTTCACTCTCCTCCAGCGTAAATGAAAGGTCATTTGTTGTAAGTTCCAGACACTCTCCTCTTGCGGACAATAAGTCGAGATTGGACCATTTCGGTCGAGAGCGCGTTAAGATGACCAGCTTGACCTTTTGTGGAAGAGCCTCGGCTAACCGTTGAATAAATCGATCGACGTCACTACCATCATCAATTCGTTCGTAATGGTCCAAAACAAGTATGTGGTCCGCCTCGAGCTGTACACATTCCCCTACGAACCAGTCGACCAGTACCTTACTATCTATGGAATGCACCGGACTTTGCTCTGTGATACGTATGAGCTGCTCTCGCAATACCTGTCCAAAATCAGGATGAACCTGCCGAACACTTTCGACGAGACAGATGCCAAACGCAAGAAGAGCATCGTCTCCATCCTGAATGGTATACCAGGACGCAGCCAGTGCTTCGTCATGTAGAAATGTAGCCAGAGAAGTTGTTTTGCCATAGCCTGTCGCTGCATGAATGAGACAAAGCTGCGTATAGTTCAACAGGCGTAATTTTTTCGCCAATGCAGGTCGCCGTAAGACGTATGGCTTCTGTCCTGGAGGAGTTATTTTGGATATAGGGATGTGGATTGGAATCATAATATGTGCACTCCTTGCCGTTCTCCTGCTCTTCTTTGACTATTTCCCCATTTCTAACTATTCTCCTGCCATTTGGCCCTTAACCGACAAAAAGCCCACCCGGGAGTCCAGGTGGTGCTCTTTCAATCCACTAAGTTATATCCGGTAACAGTATGTCCAATATCATTTAACAGGACTTGGAATTCTTCGTCACTGATGTGCTCTCCGTTCGTAATTCGTGAATGCAAATTTGCGATTCGGTCATAAACTGCGCGATTGGTAGACACGTACAAGATGTTGAAGCGTGTTTCTGCCTGCAAGCGTGATCTCATCCGATCCACAACACGTTTATGCAGCGAATCTGGATGTCCATTATCGACTCGCACAATTTTCCCAGGTGTATACGGGATCGACGTCCGCGGATTGACTTCGTCAGGCTTCGGTGTATCGACTGGCAGCACACCTACAATCAAGTTATCCTTGTACGCTAACACCTTGATATCGGTTACACCGGGCAGCTTTTCTGCATGCCCTTCCAAGTGAGTCACTAGCTGCGGCTCTCGCTGATGAACCATCTTTTGGCTAATCATGGCTGCCGGTCCTTTGTCCCTAGCGACGTTATCGTTCTGGATGTTAATCCCGAGAGATTCAAATTTGGCCTTTTTTCCGTTCTGATCTTCGGTGCCCTGTTCTTTGTTAGGCGAACACCCTGTCAGCAAGCCGGCAAACAGGAGCACAGCAATGATACCCCCACTCATTCGTCTCACAACAAAAACACCTCCTTGCACTTAGTGTGATGTGCAGGAGGTGTTCTTACTCAGAAATCAGATGGCTTAATCAATGGAAATAAATTCGCCTTCAAATGTATCTTGTTTACCGTCTTTTTCAGCTTTTACGGTAAAGCTGCGAATGCCTTCATCGCCATTTATTTGTAATTTAAAGGTGCCATCTGCATTAACTTCTACTTCATGTGTATCATCTTCGAGAACAATTGTTAAATCTGCGCCAGGATCAACCTTCCCTGTAACTCGGTACAGTTCGATTACTGCTACTTTGGTAGATTTCCCCTCGATACTTTCTTTATCAATCAAAGCTACCTGATCAGGCTTTTTCTCATCCGTTGCCGGCTTCGTCGGATCTTTTGGCTTTTCCTGTTGGCCGACTTGATTAGGGTTTACATTATCCGCAATCAATACGGTTTGTGTCTTCGGATCCCAATCCACCTTGTAGCTCAGAGCTTCCGCGATGAAACGAACAGGTACTACAGTACGCTTGTTCACAATCTGTGCAGGTACGTCGAGGTTGATGGTTTGTCCATTTTTGTTGGCAATTTTTTGAGTAACGACTAATCTGATATTATCTTTCCCTTTGTTGATGGTAACCGTACGGGTCTGTTCATTCCATTTCACTTCAAATCCAAGACTCTCTGCAATCGGACGAATCGGAACCAGTGTGCGCCCCTGGCTGATAATAGGTGCTTGGTCAGGAAACGCAATTTGTTTTTTATTGTACTCCACTTTAACAGCATTCTGTACGGTTTTAGGTGCTACAGGCGCTGCCGCTGCAGAAAATGCTGCCATCGGTACCAGGGCGATCGCTAGCAGTAATGAGGTTACTTTTTTTAACAAAACATTCACTCCATTTCCAAAAAGGTTCATACGATTCTTAATCTACTATAGGATGAAGGCTGTTTCAAGATTTTCCTGTAGTCTCCCTTTCAAAAGATCATTCTTTCCTAGTAACTCTCCTCTTTCACGTTACTTTTTCCTCCTCCTTTTGACCTAATTTCAAATTGTTACAAAAATGCAACCATCTTGCTTTCCAAAACCGTTACAATAGACAAGAAGCGACAGTATTTTATCTTGAAAGAGGCAATGAATGATGAACAAATTTCTCCCTTTCCTCATCCTGGCACTTATCTTAACTTTAATTCCTCCAGTAGGAAGCTCCGCCAATACGACTGCTATCCAATTGGGAAGTGATGTACTGTTCAATCAGTTCCACCATCTCATTGAAGGCAAAAAAGTTGGGTTGATTACGAATCAAACAGGTCTCAATAGTCAAATGGTTAGCACGATCGACATGTTACGACGTGATCGCTCCGTCCATTTAACCGCTTTGTATGCACCTGAACATGGCCTCGACGGAAAAACGGTCGCAGGTAAACAAGTAACGAGCTTTGTTCATCCCGTCTACGCTATACCAGTCTACGGCTTGTCTGGCTCAACACGCAAGCCGACACCAGAAATGCTGAAAGACATTGATATTCTACTCGTCGATTTGCAGGATATCGGATCAAGAACCTACACATACATATCTACCTTGCAATACGCCATGATAGCTGCAAAGGAACAAGGAAAAGAAGTAATGGTACTGGATCGACCGAATCCTCTCGGCGGAGCGATTGTCGAGGGTCCTGTCGTTGAACTGCCTTACCGCTCCTTTATCGGAGTGGATACCCTCCCGCTTGCACATGGCATGACCATCGGAGAGCTGGCATTGTTTTTCAACCGTACCATTGGTGTAGATCTTACCGTCGTTCCGATGCAAGGGTATTCACGCAACATGATTTATCAACAGACAGGTTTAGCCTGGATTCCGAGTTCTCCGCACATCCCTAACTTGACCTCGGTTTTCGGGTATATGGCAACTGGTTTGGGTGAGGGTACCCCCATTCGTCAAGGCGACCATTTCACTTGGATCGGGGCAGAGGGTCTAGATTCGCACAAGTACGCCGATCTGTTAAATGGAAGTCTTCTACCTGGCGTCATCTTTATTCCTGAGAATAAAGGAACTGCTGGGGGCGTACGCCTTCAAATCAACGATCTACATCAATTTAACCCGGTAAAAACAGGTATTTACGCGCTGGCTTATGCCAAGCAATTGCGGCCATTCCCTATGCCAAAAAGTACGAGTATGCAAATCTCCATGTTCGACAAAGTGATGGGTACCAAAAAAATCGGTCTGCTTCTCGAACAAGGCAAATCCCCACAGGAGATTGTTTCTTCCTATGAAACGGATCTTAAGAAATTTGTAGAGCTGCGGCAAAAATATTTGATCTATGGCGATGAACCGTTTATCTCGATGCAGCCGCTTCAACAGAAACACCCAAAACAACCAAAGCAACCAGAACAACCGAAACCATCCAAACCAGAAAAGCCAGAAACACCGACTCCACCGCAGCCTGGCAATCATAACGGAACGACCAATCAAACGAAGAAGCCTGAACCAGCAACAAAACCGATCCCTCAGACACCGAGGTCTTCTGAGAAGATCGCTTATTTAACCTTTGACGATGGACCTTCTTCTGTAACTCCACGCGTTTTGGATACGCTGAAAACGCATCAGGTCAAAGCCACCTTCTTTATTGTAGGCCGTGAGGTAGCTGGTCATGAGGCCATTCTCAAAAGGATTGTAGCCGAAGGACATGCGGTGGGAGGACATTCGTATTCCCATAATTATCAGCTTGTTTACAAAAACATGGAGAGCTTTTTTGCAGACGTGGAAAAAGGCAGTCAAATGATTGAAAAAGTAACCGGCGTAAAACCAACAATATTCCGCTATCCAGGTGGCAGCACGAATACCGTCAGTCTGAAATATCAAGATCCAAAACGTTATAATAAGCAGCATACAGTCATGCATGCGATCAAAGCAGAGGCGAAACAACGTGGCTATGAGTTTATCGATTGGAATGTAACAAACGGCGATGCAAGAAGCAATAAATACACAGCCGCTCAAACACTGGCAAATATAAAGCAGCAAGTAAAGTCACAAAAAGAGATCGTCGTCTTGATGCATGATTCCAGCACCAAGTCGCCAACGGCTGAAGCTCTTCCCGAAATCATTTCGTACTTGAAAGCAAAAGGCTATCGCTTTGAAGTCATTCAAGCCGATCGTCCGACAGTTTCCAACGTAAAATAATCACAGCAGCAAAAAACCCGCTCCGTCACAGAGCGGGTTTTTCTGTGCTTTAGACCCTGCGAGTGGCTAAGTCGTCAGCGTTTCGTATCGGAGGCGCAGCTCTCTTTTCAAAATTTTGCCGCTAGGGTTTCTTGGAAGATTGTCAGCAATCACTACATATTTGGGTGCTTTGAAGGAGGAAAGACGATCTTTGCAAAAAACAAGCATCTCGTCAGCAGTCAGTAACTCACCTGCTTTTGGTACAACGACGGCCGTCACTGCTTCGATCCAGTACGGGTGGGGAACACCGATCACTGCGACCTCGGACACTTTCGGATGTTGATAAATAAGCTCCTCAACCTCTCTGCTTGCTACGTTCTCTCCCCCCGATTTAATCATATCCTTTTTCCGATCAACCACGGTGATATAGCCTTCGTCATCCATGATGCCCAAATCCCCGCTGTGAAACCACCCTCCCTGGAAGGCAGCCTGTGTCTTCTCTTCATCTCGGAAATAACCCAGCATCGCATGGCTGGTCCTGTGAACTATTTCACCAACACTTCCACGAAGGACTTCATTTCCATCATCATCGACGATTTTTGTTTCCACATTTAACGCTGGCTTGCCTGCAGAGCCTGCTTTTCTCATCTGATCCTTCGGTTGTAAAACAGTTGCTAATGGCGCCACTTCTGTCTGTCCGTAAAAATTGTAAAACTGGGCGTTCGGGAGGCGTAGACCCAGCTCTTTTAACACTTCTACGGGCATGATCGCAGCACCATAGTAGCACTTTTGCAAAGAACTCAAATTACGCGCGGCAAAATCGGGAGAACGCAATAAAGCAATCCACACGGTTGGCGGGCAAAACAACTGAGTAGCCTTATACGCCTCTACCGTCTCCAGCATCAACGCAGGGGTTGCCTGTTCCAAAATAATTCCGCTCCCACCTAGGTAAACGTACGGTCCCAAAAAGCAATGAAGCTGCGCACTATGGAACAAGGGAAGCGCGTGAATAGCCACATCATCCTGCGTCATCCCGCCTTCGATAATCGCGCTGACATATTCGGAGATGATGCTTTTATGAGTGAGCATAACGCCCTTTGGCTTTGATTCCGTTCCGCTGGTATACAAAATTTGCACAACATCTTCGTCTGCTATGTCTACTTCAGGCTCATGGTCGTCTGCCGCTTCAATCAGCGTGCGAAAAGGCAACCATTCTCCTGCTTGTACTGCTGGTTTGGACATGAGGGAAAGCAGCTTGGGGGAAATTCCAGCTAATTGGAGTCCATCCTGAGCGAGTTGCAGGAATTCGGGAGCTACGAAGCACGCACTCACTTCCGAATGCCCCAAAATAAAGGCGACATCTTCCTTATTCAACATGAAGTTGATTGGCACCATGATGACTCCTGCTTTCGCTAGCCCAAAGTTCAGAATCGCAAAATCCATCGAGTTGCGTGACAGTACTGCTACCCGCTCCCCTTTTTGCAAGCCTTTTGAAAGAAGCATATGAGCCGTCTTATTTGCAAGCTGATCAAGCTGTGTGTAAGTCAATACTTCTTCCTCAAAGTACAGGGCAGGCTTATCAGGATTTCGCCCACGACTTCTTCGCAAAATATCGCCAAGTGCATTTCTACGAACCCTTTGCGCTTCGAGCATGCAAATTCCCCCATCACTTATAGTCTCATCTCCATTATATAATAATTTTCTTTATTTTCTGATATTTTCACAAAAAAGAAACATCTACTTCTCTCAAAGCTCTCGACCATAAAAAAGACCCCAGCTTCTTAACTGGAGTCGGTTCATTTGTATTTATGGCGGAGGGAGCAGGATTCGAACCCGCGTGAGCTTGCACTCTAACGGTTTTCAAGACCGCCCCGTTATGACCACTTCGGTATCCCTCCGTATTTCAACAATACATACTATATCACAGCTCTACTATTTTTTGCAAGAGCCCGTATTCGTTTCGTTTATCGCTTGATGGCAACGAGTTTCAATTCCGTCATTTCTTCTATCGCGTATTTGACCCCTTCCCGACCAAGTCCGCTTTCCTTTACGCCACCGTAGGGCATATGGTCCACGCGAAAAGTCGGAATATCATTCACCATCACACCGCCCACGCGCAGCTCTTCTGCCGCTTCCAGAGCCAACGACAGATTGTTGGTATAGACACCAGCCTGTAATCCATAGCGTGAATCATTGACCAATGTAATGCCTTGCCGGACGGACTCCACTGGATTAATTAGAACGACAGGGCCGAATACTTCCTGACAAGATACTTTTGCATCTGCCGGAACACCGGTCAACACCGTAGGTTGGAGCATCCGATCCACGATCTGTCCCCCACACTCCAAACGTGCCCCCTGCTGGAGCGCCTCATGAATCCACTCCATCGCACGTTCTGTTTCGCGCGGATTGATCATAGCGGAATAGTCCGCATCCTCAGAGAGCGAATCACCACCACGAAGTGCTCGTGTTTGTTCAACAAAACGTTGGACGAAATCTTGATAGATCTCTTTGACCACATAAATTCTTTGCACAGAGATACATACCTGCCCAGAGTAGGCGAATGCGCCAAAAACGCATCGAGGAATCACTTCATTCAACTGCACATCACGATCAACGATCACTGCCGAATTCGATCCCAGCTCGAGCGTGACTCTTTTCATACCCGCTCGATTACGTATATCCAGCCCAACACTTGGGCTCCCTGTAAACGTCACCGCCCTGACTCTCGGATCAGACACGATTTTATCGCCAACACTCGCTCCACTGCCTGTGATCACATTGAGGGCGCCAGCAGGCACACCAGCTTGCTCTGCGAGCTCTGCCAGAAACAATGCGCTAAGCGGTGTCTGCGATGCTGGCTTGAGAACAACGGTATTGCCAGCAGCGAGAGCAGGTCCAACCTTATGGGCGACGAGATTCATCGGAAAATGAAAGGGTGTAATTGCCCCGATGACTCCCAGTGGTTCACGCACGGTATAAGCCAAGCGTCCCTCTCCGCCAATAGCTGCATCGAGTGGTACAGTTTCTCCGTGGAGGCGTTTGGCTTCCTCTGCCGCAAACTTATACGTCTGAATGGTTCGAATCACTTCACCGCGGGCTGTTTTGATTGGTTTCCCCGCTTCTATTGCGATGATCCGCGCCGCTTCCTCCAAACGTTCATTCATCAAAATCGAGATTTTTTCAAGCAGGAAGGCGCGTTGATAGGCAGGAAGGCGCCGCATGACGGTTGTCGCTTCGTGGGCCGCAGCAATTGCTTTTTCAACCAATGATGAGTCTGCTTGCGAAATTTGTGCAATCTCTTGACCCGTACATGGAGAGAGTAGCGGTGCATGAACAGTGGCTGGCACCCACTCTCCCCCGATAAAGCACGTTTTTTTCATCGGCATATCCCCACTCTCATTGATTGGAGTTCACCTTCCAATCATTCTCCCTCATACACGTGCCTTCCTGTCTTGATTTTGAAATATTTGGATATCTCTTTTACTCTTTCACACTTTCAGCCACACCGCACCATTCGAGTAACGTAAGCGCAAAGATCTCAGCACAACGGAATACCTCATCCAAAACGATGTATTCATTCGGATAGTGTGCAACCTGCGTGACTCCAGGTCCGACAACAATCGCTGGGGTATTGGCCAAAGCAGTCAACAATCCGCCATCTGTTCCCCAAGGCGATGCTTCCACTGTGGCACGATCTCCAGTTACAGCTTCAAACTGTGCATGCAGAATATCCATCAACGGATGATCTAGCTCCACTGCTCCCGGGACCCAGCGAGCGCCAAACCATTCCAGCTCGACGGGCTGTTCTTCAAACCACGGGTCGACCTCTGGCAGCTTTTTGAGTGCTGCTGCCATTTCTGCTTTGGCATCGTCCATCTGCTCTCCTGGGGCAACCCCCATCCTTCCTTCCAGCTTGACGAGGTCAGCTACAGACGAAGGCCACTTACCACCCTCAATCACCCCCAGATTAATCGGGATCGGAATAGGCAGCTTGGCGTAAAGCGGATCGTCGAGTCGATCGTTACGCTCTTTTTCCAATTGACCAATTGCTTGAACGACGAGCATGCTCTTTTCGATGGCGCTGACTCCCTCGTAGCGGGTCCCTCCGTGAGCAGAACGCCCTTTGACAGTCAATCTGAACCACATGGAGCCTTGCTGCTTCGGGAAAATTTTCATATTGGTCGGCTCTGGAATCAGGGCAGCATCCGCCTTGTACCCGCGAATGATTGTCGCCAGTGTGCCTGCACCGCCGCTTTCTTCTTCTACGACGCTCTGAAAAATGACGTCACCTTTCAGTTTCACACCCAACTTCTGTAGAACCTGGATCGCCAACAGTGAAGATAAGTTTCCACCCTTCATGTCTGTTGCTCCGCGTCCGTAAAGCTTACCGTCCTCAACCTTCCCGCTAAACGGATCATCACTCCACTGTGCCAGATCGCCCGCGGGCACTACATCCACGTGTCCGTTTAGAATGATGGAACGCCCATCTCCTTGCCCCTTCCACACACCGACGACATTTGGGCTGCCTTCAAACGTTGTGCGCGGAGAAACAAAATACGGATGTGACACCAGCTCTTCGCCTTCCATGACCCATAAGTCAACGTCCAGACCCATCTGCCCCAACAGCTCAGCAATGCTTTGCTGGATGGATTGCTCTTCTCCTTGTACGCTCGGGCTTTTTACCCATTGCTGCAGCAGTTGAACAGCAGCCTCGCGATCTTTTACCAATTGCTCCCGAATAAGCACCTGCCAGTTTGCCATGTTTTTCCCCCGTTCCATGGTTTTTGTCTTTGCTTAGCGGAAAACGCCAACCTCTCCGTCCATCTTGAGCTCGGCTTCCGTTGCTCCAATCACGTCAGCGACACTGTATGGATACATGACTTCTCGCAGATACAACCCATCTGGCATGACCTCCATCACTGCCATGTCCGTGATGATCAAATCCGCCGCTTTTATCGCGGTTAACGGCAGTGAGCATTCCCGAACGATTTTCGAACGTCCGTTTTTATCCAGATGCGTGGTCACAACCATGACCTTCTTGGCCTTTTGTGCCAGCTCCATAGCTCCTCCCATGCCTGGGACACGTTTCCCTGGAACGATCCAGTTAGCAATGTCACCATTTTGGCTTACTTCCAGGACTCCTAAAATCGTCATGTCCAATAGCCCACGGCGGATGATGGCAAAAGCAGTCGCACTGTCAAAAAAGGATGCCCCTGTGGCGAGCGTGACAGGAAAACCGCCCGCATTGCAAAGCATGGCGTTCTCCTCGCCTTTCGCAGGGCTTGGTCCTGTACCGAGAATGCCGTTCTCCGCGTGAAACATGACCCGTTTGTCAGCTGGGATAAAATCCGCAACCAACGTTGGAATGCCGATTCCCAGATTAATAATCATGCCGTCTTCTATTTCCAATGCTGCGCGGCGGGCAATACGTTCACGATAGCTCTCTGTTTCTTTTACTTCTCCCATGCCCATTGCCAGTTCACCCCTTCACTTTGGACGATAAAGTTCACGAAAACGCCCGGGGTGACGATTTCTTCCGGGTCGATCATGCCTACCTCGACAATCTCATCCGCTTCCACGATAGTAATGTCGCCCGCCATCGCCACTAACGGATTGAAATTGCGTGCACTTGTATCAAACACCAAATTGCCAAAGCGATCCGCTTTTTTCGCATGTACGATAGCCACTTCGGCAGTGAGCGGTGTCTCCAATAGATATTCCTTTCCATCCAGAACGACCTTCTGCTTCCCTTTTTCCGCGATCGTCCCAATACCGACATCCGATAGAATGCCTCCCAGACCGACTCCACCTGCCCGTACACGCTCTGCAAGTATCCCCTGCGGGCAGAACTCTACTTCCAGCTCTCCAGCCGTCATTTGGGCCCCTGCGTTCGGATTTGAGCCAATATGAGAAGCTATCACTTTTTTCACGCGCTTTTCGGTCACCAGCTTGCCAATTCCGATATGCGGGAAAGCAGTATCGTTACTGATCAGCGTCAGATCACGCACGCCCCTATCCAAAATTCCCTGAATCAAAGTAGGCGGGTTGCCTACCCCACCGAAGCCCCCTGCCAACAGCGTCATCCCATCGCGAAAATGGGTGAGCGCTTCGGACAGGGAGACGACCTTATCAAATCGGTTTGTCATCCTCGTTCCTCCTTCTCTATCCGATCAGTGCCTTGTCTTGGAGCTCTTGCTGAACAGCAATCACCGCTTCTTTCAGCAGAGATATCAGCTCATCGATTTGCTCCGTAGTAATGGTCAGTGGAGGTGAGATGATGACAGCGTCTCCTGCCACCCCTTCGATTCCGCCCATCGCAGGATAAATAAGCAAGCCTTTTTCAAATGCTTTTTGAATGACCTTCCCGCCTACTCCTTGGGAAAGAGCAAACGGCTCTTTTGTCTGCTTGTTTTTCACAAATTCCAGCGCGCACAGCATGCCAAGACCACGTGCATCTCCGATCAACGGGAGCTCGTCAGCCAGTTCTTTTAGGCGGGTAAGCAAATAGGCACCTTGTTCTGCTGCTTTGTCAACTAGCTGATGCTTCTCTACATAGTCGAGGACTGCCAGAGAAACAGCAGCAGATTGTGGATTGGCGCTATACGTATGTCCTGCCATAATCGAGCCGCTGCCTTTTGTAATGGTCTCAATAATTTCGTCCGAGACAATCGTAGCAGCCATAGGCGTGTAACCGGCACTCATGCCTTTGCCCAATGCCATCAAGTCAGGTATAACTCCCCAATGGTCGATTCCAAACGCTTTCCCTGTGCGACCTACTCCTGTCATCACTTCGTCTGCGATAAACAGAACCTCATACTTGTCGCAAATCTCGCGAATGCGTTGGAAGTAACCATCTGGTGGCACGACCGCCCCACCAGAAGCCCCGATGACAGGCTCTGCGATGAATGCAGCTACCTGCTCAGGTCCGACGCGCAAAATCGCAGTCTCCAGCTCGTTTGCACACGCAAGCGCATACGATTCGAGGGACATATCTTCTGGCTTGCGATACGGATATGGTCCTGTGATCGCCGGATAGTCAGCCAATAATGAGGTGAATCGCTTTCTGCGCAAGACATGTCCAGACATCGAAAGTGCACCCATTGTAATCCCGTGATAACTCATCCAGCGGGAGATAATCCGGTTTTTCGTTGGTCTTCCTTTTTCCTGCCAGTATTGAATCGCGATTTTTTGTGCAGTCTCTGTTGCTTCCGAACCGCTGCTGACAAAAAACGTCCAGTTCAGTGAGCCTGGTGCCCACTCAGCCAGCTTTGAAGCCAGCTTCTCCACAGCATCGCTGCTAAAATGCGAGCGGTATACGAAGGAAACCTCCTTGGCTTGTGCATACATCGCCTCAGCCACTTCTTCTACACCGTGACCAATGCTTGCCGTCACCGCTCCACTGGAACCGTCGATGTAACGATTCCCCTCTTTATCGTAAAGATAGATGCCTTTTCCGTGAGAAATAACCGGATACTCTTTGCCCAATTCAGGTTTGATTACATAGCTTTTTGTCATTTTCGTCGCCACCTCGCTTATTCTCTACCTCTATCCTAGCTGACCAGCACGCAAGAGCCATCCTACGTGCTGGCAAAAAAACATGGAAAAGAGACAAAATCTTTTGTACATTTTGTATAAGAGAACCTTTACCGAGGCTTTTGGAGGAGATACCTGATGACCATCACGATAAGAGAAGCGCTGCAACTGCCGGACATGGTTCACACCAGGCTGATCGCAGGAGCAGGCGGACTGGACAATCCGATTCGTTGGGTGACAATTGTCGAGGTGCTGGAGGATACGAGTCGCTTGCAGGAAGGCGAGTTTTTGATTACAACCGGCTTTGGGCTGGTTGAACATACGGAAAAGCTCGCTTCTTTTATTCCTTCGTTGGCGAAGCAAAAACTGAGTGGCGTTGCGATTCATACGGGCTTTTATTTACGGGAAATTCCTGAGACGTTTTTGACTTTGGCGGATCACTATCAACTTCCATTGATAGAAATTCCCACGGAGATAAACTTTTCAACCATAACCAAAGCCATCTTGCAGCCGATCATGAATCGGCAATTTGAGACGCTGGCCTATTCCTCGGCGATTCATAATCGAATGATTGACGCTGCCCTGTCCAAAGGAGGCCTTCCCGCCATCGCTGGCGAGCTCGCTGCACTTACGGGAGGCGTCGTGTCGCTCATCGATGCATTAGGCTTTGAAGTCACACAGCATGGCAGTTCGGAAGCACTGCCGCCTGATCAGTCCCAGGAAATCGCGCATCGTGTACCGATTCGCGCCAATCGTGAGCATTTTGGCACGTTGACATTAGCGAAGCCCGAGCACGCCTGGAAAGAACTCGATGACGTCGCTCTACAGCATGCCGCTACCTTATGTGCACTCGAATATGTGAAAGAAAGAGCCGTAGCCGCAACGGAATGGCGGTTAAAAGGGGATTTTGTGGAGGAACTGCTGAACGGACAACAGATGACCCCTACAGAGCTGGAGAGCCGTTGTCGCATGCTGGGGTACCCGCTTGCTGGACATCACCTCTGTGTCGCTGTTCGCGTAGAGGTAGCCGATCAGACGATGCTCGGAGACATGCATCAAAGTGTCATTACGTTGATGCGGAGGCTTAGCGATCGTCATCAGCGCTCTTATTTGCTGCGCGAGCGGCCACATTGCCTCTTGTTTATTTTGCCGGATGATCAGACGAGCCTACGCTTGCTGGAACAGCTCACTTCCCGCTGGAGAGGGCTGCACCCTTCACTTGAACTACAAATCGCCTTGAGCAATCCCTGTGAGCAATTGCCAAACGTCGTCAGTGCCTCCGAAGAAGCGATGTTTGCTCTACAAGCGTACCCGCTGTTGGCCCAATCCCCGCACATTTTGCGATACCGGGATATGCAGGGCTATCAGTTTTTATTTCCGTACCATCGTGAAAAAGAAAGCTTGCTCCGCCTGTGGAACCCATTGCTGGAACCATTAATTCGCTATGATACGAAATACAATCAACAGCTTCTCGAAACACTTGAAGTGTATTTGGCCCAGAATGGAAACGGTCTACAGACCTCGCAAGCCTTGTATATCCATCGACATACGCTCAAGTACCGGTTGACCCAAATTGAAGAAAAAACAGGCTACCGCCTGGAGGATGCTCATCAACGCTGGCAGCTTCAGTTGGCCCTGATGGCCCGTCGTCTGCAACAGCAGTTGTATCCTACAAACAGGTAGCCTGTTATTCCCTCGTCGGGCGAAGTGGCTTTACCCATATATTCATGTCTTCATAACCTGAAAAAATCGTACAATTGTTAATTAGCCGTCCGCGGTATGCATAGCCCATTTTGGCAGCTGTCACATTCATTCCTGCAGATTGTGCCCGGGTCAAGGTGTACAAAAAGTAAATCCCCGCCTCCTCCATCCTTTGTTCCAGCGCGATAAACAGCGGTTGGAGGAGACCTTTCCCCGCATGGTCTGGATGGGTCGCGCAATCCGTCATTTCCGCTGAACCAAAGCGTTCGGATACTTCAGCTGACGCAGCACATGCAATCTTGCCTTCAAATTCAACGACAAAGTAGATCGTGCCTTCTTGCATGGTTTTGCGAATGTAGGACGGATCGTTCATCGGTGTAGGATACGTCGCGAATACCAGTCCATACAGACACGCCAATTCCTTCGTGTCTGCCTCCGTTGCTTCACGCAGGTGGTATCCCTCGGGTAATGATTTCTCTATCGTACTCCCCGCTTTTGACAGGCTCAGCGTAAGAATTTCCTCGGCAAGTTTTTCTGCACCAGAGGCAGCCCGCTCTTCTGTCAGATAGCGGGTGAGCATCTGTGCGTTTTCCCCTTGAAAAAAACCATCGATGGTTCCCTCCAGCTCGTAACCCAGGGATTGCCATTGCGGAATATCTTGTTTCTTCCCGTACACAATGACTTTTGTTGCCTCTGACTCTTCGGCCAGCTCCTTCATGACCCGATCCCACTGCTCGATTTGTGATGGTTCATATACGTGCAGTTTTACCCGGCGATTTTGTCGATCAATGATCAGGTCGCCAGCGTCCTGTGCGCCTACAACATTTATCACGGTCTTCATCCTCCCCTACAGTACTCCTCCTCTCATTGTAGCAAAACAAGTAAAGCCGTCATCTGCCAATCTGTATAAAAAAGCGCTCCTCATGCACAAAAAAACACAAGGTGGGCATATTGTTGGGTCATATTCACTCGTTCTTCATACCATGAAAGTAGATGCTTCATGTGCAAGAAGGAGGGTGTTTTTTGTGAGCTGCAATAACAATTTTGCCCTGATCCTTGTCCTCTTTGTCCTTTTGGTCATCGTACTCGTTGTAATCGGATAGACTCCTGGAGATGCCTCTCATGTCAGGTCGTATCGAGGGGCCTTTTACATATCATGGTAGTAGGTGACACATGCTCGAGAAGGGAGGAAGCCCTCGTGCCCCCACTTATCTATGCCCATCGTGGCGCTTCCGGCCTGTATCCGGAAAATACGATGGAATCGTTTCAAGCAGCCGTCCGCAGAAGAGCTAATGGAATCGAATTGGACGTCCAGCTCAGCAGTGATAATAAGCTGGCTGTCATTCATGATCACAACCTGGAGCGCACGACCAATGGTTCTGGATTGGTGCGAAATTACACATTGCGTGAACTGCGTCAGCTACGTGCGGATAAAGACTCGTCTATGCGAGTACCAAAAGCCCACATTCCAACCCTGCAGGAGGTATTCCAGACGTTTGTCGACACACCACTGCGCTTCATCATCGAGATGAAAAATTTTTTCCTGGATCAACCCCACTTAGAGGAGCTCGTCATCGAACAAATCAGGCGATATCAGCTAACGGAGCGAACCATTATTTCAACGTTTAACTTCGACAGCCTTTTACGAATCAAGCAATTGGATACCACGCAAACGACGGGACTTTTATATGTTGGACCACTCGCCAAGCCTTGGGAAGTAGCCCGCAGCTATCGAGCTGATCAATTGCACGTCCCTTATGATCAATTGACGGAAGACTTGGTCAAACAAGCCAAGGAGCATCATTTTGAAGTTTTGAGCTGGACCGTAAATACTGGTCGGCAAATCCAGCGAGCCATTGACTGTGGTGTAGATGGTCTGATCACCAATTACCCGAAGCGTGCGAGAAATCTGATTCGCAATCTATAAAAAAGAAAGGGAGCCCTTAAAAAGGCTCCCTTTTTGTTGCTGCATCATTACGTATGTGGCACGAAAAACTTTCCTTGCCAGCTATTCCGTGCTTTTAGTTCTGCATCAATGCCATTTAGAACTTCCCACTTTTTGCGACTCCACATCGGTCCAATCAAGAGATCAGGTGGTCCGTCCCCTGTGATTCGATGGACGATCATCTCTGGAGGTAAAATTTCCAATGTATCCACAACGAGCTTCGTGTACTCTTCCTGTGACAGGAATTCCAACAAACCTGCTTCGTATTGCTTCACCATCGGCGTTTTGCGCAGTAGGTGCAACAGGTGTATCTTGATCCCCTGCACATCCAGATGTGCCACAGCATCTGCCGTCTGCATCATCTCTTCGTGGCTCTCTCCTGGCAATCCGTAGATGATATGAGAGCATACACGGATGTTGTGCTTGCGCAACCGCTCTACAGCATCCACGTAGCATTGATAATCGTGCGCTCGATTAATTAACTGGGCTGTGTGCTCATGGACTGTCTGTAGACCGAGCTCCACCCACAAATATGTGCGCTCATTCAATTCAGCCAAATACTCCACAACATCGTCAGGCAGGCAGTCAGGACGTGTGGCAATGGAGAGTCCGACTACACCTTCTTGTTGGAGGATAACTTCGTACATCTCCCGCAGCTCCTCCACAGGCGCATACGTATTCGTGTACGCTTGGAAGAAGCCCAAATACTTGGCTTGCGGCCATTTCTCGTGCATGCGGTTTTTCACATCATGAAACTGTCTTTCCAGGTCCATTCTGCGGTCACCAGCAAAATCTCCAGATCCTCTCGCGCTGCAGAACGTGCAGCCGCCTGTCGTTACTTTCCCATCCCGATTCGGACAACTAAAACCGCCATCCAATGGAACCTTGAAAATCTTTTCGTGAAAAGTCCCTCTTAAATGATAATTCCATGTATGGTATCGTTTATCGCCCCACAACAATGGGACGTCGTTGTTGTGAATATCTGTCGCGAGCTTCATTGCAGTTTTCCTCCTATGGGCACCGCTACGTCTTGCGCTGGTGCCTTAATCCCGTTGGCGAACACTACTTGCTTGATCACGTCATTATACCAAATTCGGCAACGGTCTTGCTACTTTAAGATAATAGGAAAACCACAGGTGAAAATTCCCCCTGTGGTTTTTGCTTGTTTACGTCACTATTGCTGGATCTCCTCGATACGAATCGCGCGTGTGTGAGAGGTATGACTCCACTCTTGGTTTTTCTTCGTAAAGAACGCGTAAAACATAATCGGAAGCCAGGTCAGGAAAAAGAATGGTAGTAAGAGGAGCCCGAAATACCCCTTCCACGGAACTTTATCCAAATAGAGGGCCAAGATCGGCAACAGGTAGAACACGGCAGTAGAACCGTATACCAGCCATGTAGGCAAGATCGTGGATACTGTTGTCAGCGTACCGATATCAAAAAATCTTGCCAAGAACAATACCGACATCATCGTCACCATCAGCACATACATCGGTTGGAAGAGGTAGAAGGCTGCATCAAGCATTCCCAGCTTTCTTGACTTCAATCCATTAAACAATACAGCTCGAATGTAACGTCCTGCCACATCGTAATGCCCTTGCATCCAACGCAAACGCTGGCGCATCGACGATTTTAAATCAATCGGTTTTTCATCCCAGACCTTGGTGTCATGTGCCCAAGTCGGGTAAATACCGCGTTCAATACAACGTGTTGCAAATTCCAGGTCTTCCGTGAGACTGGTTGCTCCCCAGCCCATTTCTTTGAGCAGGTTGCTCTCAATGCACAAGCCAGTTCCGCCCAAAGTATTCGGCAGTCCCAAATTGTGACGAGCCAGCTGCCACATACGGTTTGTAAACCAGTAGGTAACCGCATAGGACAACGTAATCCAGGAATCAAACGGGTTCTTGGAGTCGAGGTAACCTTGAATCACACGTGCCCCTTTGCTGAGACGGTCATTCATTACTTTCAGGAAGTTTTTCTCAACCAAGTTGTCAGCATCAAACATGACGACAGCGTCATACTGCTTAGGTCTTGCCCAGAGGTTCTCCAGCATCCATTCGATGCCGTAGCCTTTCCCACGCTTGGATGTGTCAAAACGCTCACATGCGATTGCACCATGCGCCCGACTAATTTCTGCCGTGTTATCTGTACAGTTGTCGCAAATGACGAAGATGTCGTACATTTCACGTGGATAGTCGAGTTTCTTCAGGTTTTCAATAAGCGGAGCAATTACGGCGCTCTCATTGTGAGCTGCCACGAGCACAGCAAACGTCTTTTGCGGCTCAGTTGTTACTTGCTCTTTTTTGCGGAATAGGCCTGCACAAGAAACCAGTGTTTGGTATGTGCCGATTACACCCACCGCAGAAGTAAATCCGATGAATAATCCCTCAATGATCTCTCTAATTACACTCATGGGTTCTTCTCCTCGACCTAAACCAGATTGGGTCTGATCTGAATTTAGGTAGTGTTGTTTTTCCAACATTTCTCTATTGTTTTTCTCTCAATTGGCAGTTTACATCAAATGCGATTCATAAGCAATGACCCAAAAGTGGGAAAAAATAAGGCACTGCTATCACCTTTCCCACCTTTTTCTCTTTCTATTCGACAGTGCTTCGCAGTTGGCAGAAAAAAAAGCCCTTGTCGAAAAAGGCTCCATTTATTTAGAAAAATACAAACACTCGTTTCCATTTCTTCCTGATTGTTTCCGGGATTGGTGCGGTCGGCGAGACTCGAACTCGCACGGGTCGCCCCGCCACCCCCTCAAGATGGTGTGTCTGCCAATTCCACCACGACCGCCTATAAACGCTGATTTTACTCGTGTTTTTCTGTTGACACGAAGTACGTTTTTGAGTATACACAATCAATTTTCGCAAGTCAATATCGTTTTCGACTGAATCGAGCCCATATTTTTCCTGTCAAACTATCGTTTTTTTGTCCAGTCTTCTATTAGATACGTTTGTCGAAAAAGAAAGTTACATGTCGAAAAAACTTTGAAAGAATGCAAACGCTTTTCTACAAAAATATCATCGTTTCGTCACATTTTCCGAATAGAAAGGGAGCCATATTCTGTGATTTTTTTACATAATTTATGACAAATTAGACAAAATATTTCCAATTGTGGATGAAAGTTTTTTTACTATTTTTTTGAAATAGGCCATATGACTTATCACTTGCTTCTGTTTGCATCCTGAAAAATGCGTTATCTTCTACGAAAAAAACCTCCTGCGGACGCCACAACGTCTTAAGGAGGCTATCTTTTGAAAAGGCGTGGCGTCCCAGGAGAGATTCGAACTCCCGACCGACGGCTTAGAAGGCCGTTGCTCTATCCTGCTGAGCTACTGGGACTAAAATGGAGGGAGTACCCGGATTTGAACCGGGGATAAGGGTTTTGCAGACCCGTGCCTTACCACTTGGCTATACTCCCATGTTGTTATGGGGCGATCGATGGGACTTGAACCCACGAGTGCCGGAGCCACAATCCGGTGCGTTAACCCCTTCGCCACGACCGCCATATTTTTTTGTAGTTTGGTAGCGGTGGAGGGAATCGAACCCCCGACCTTTCGGGTATGAACCGAACGCTCTAACCAGCTGAGCTACACCGCCATGAAGCTATGAGATTAAAACATATGGCGGAGAGTGAGGGATTCGAACCCTCGCTACGCTTGCGCATACTAACGGTTTAGC